>CAZLIO010000125.1:0-8279 GCA_964559025.1 uncultured Pirellulales bacterium
AGATGTCGGCTGTTGGTTTTAATTTGATAGTCAGGGGCTTGCCGGTCTTTTTGATTTTGGTTTTAGCCGGCCGGGCAGGAGTATAATCGGCCACAGCCGCAGCCATAATCAGACAATCGCACTTCTCAAAATGCTTTTTGACCGCATCGAACATCTGGGCGGCGGTTTTAACTTTTACGAGTTTCGTATCGCTCGGTGGTCTTTGGGCGGTTGCCGCGGTTACCAGCTTAACTTTATGCCCGGCCTTGAGCGCCGCACGGGCAAGGGCGTAACCCATCCTGCCGCTGCTGGCGTTGGAGATAAAGCGGACCGGGTCAATGTATTCCCGGGTGCCGCCTGCTGTAATTAAAATTCGCATCTCGTATCTCGTGAAGAGTATCTCGTGCTTCGCTTCACACTTCACGTTTCTTGATGTTCGAAGCGATTTTTTCGATCGCTTCCAAAATGTCCTTCGGCTCTGCCATTCTTCCGATGCCTTCAGCTCCGCAGGCGAGCCGGCCCTCGACAGGGCCTATCAGTTGAAAGCCCATCTCTTTTGCCATCTTGACGTTGCGCTGCACGGCTGGATTGTTCCACATATTATTGTTCATCGCGGGAGCTAAAAGTGCAGCCTCTGATTTAATCAGCCGCCAAGCCGCACAAAGGACCGTACTAAGTAAATCATCACAGATACCGTTTGCTATTTTGCCTATGATATTAGCCGTTGCCGGCGCTACTACAACAATATCAGCCCAGTCAACCAAAGCAATATGGCCGATTTTATATTCTTCGGGCATACTCCACAGGCTCGTAAAAACGGCTGAGCAAGTAACCGCCTCGAAGCTTTTTGGGCCAATGAGCCGGCAGGCGTTTTCCGTCATTACGGTATTTACCCTGGCACCGGCAGCGGTCAGCTTGCCGGCCAAATCGACCACCTTGTATGCAGCGATTCCGCCGCTGACACCTAATAGAATATTCAGATTGTCGAGCATCTCGTATCTCGTTTTACACCGTTAGAATTTTTCCTTTTCGTGCCGCATCTTCATCATTTCCAGAATTTCTAACGGGGTTTTACCGCCGATGCGCAGCGTAGAGCTGATTTATCTCTAATTTTTCTTTTTGTTCCCTGAGGCCTTTGCGGGCAATCCGTCATCGACGGTGATTTTGTCCTGCAGGATCTCCTGAACAACAATTTCGAGCATTGTTCTGTCTGCGGCATCCTCAATCAACGGCCTGGCACCCTGCAAAAGCTCGCCCAATCGTTTTTGAATTAGCGCCGTCAATTTGAATCTACCGCCAACTTTGTTAATTATCTCTTCACTCTTGAGCTCATCTATCATCTTTTACCTCATAACTAAAGTGCCTAAAGTGACAGCTTTGCTGTCATTCTGAACGCAGCGCAGCGAAGTGAAGAATCTCTTTTTCGTTGGCCGGATTCTTCACGGAGTTTATCCTTGAGCACAGCGAAGGGCTCAGAATGACACTTACGTGTCACTTTAGTTCACTTATTGTTTAGGATTTAAGAAAGTTCTTATGCTGACCAAAAGAATCATTCCCTGCCTCGATGTTAAAGACAACCGGGTGGTTAAGGGCGTCAATTTTCTGAATCTTCGCGATGCGGGTGACCCCGTGGAATTAGGTGCGCGATATAGTGACACCGGCGCCGATGAGCTGGTATTCCTCGATATTACCGCGACCATTCGCTCTCGCAAAACGATTGTCGAGCTTGTGGAAAAGGTTGCCGAAAACGTTTTCATCCCGTTTACCGTGGGCGGCGGCATACAAACAGTCGAGCAAATCGACGAGCTTCTGCGAAGCGGGGCGGAAAAGGTTTCGGTTAACACCGCCGCAGTTCAGAATCCGGAGCTGCTTGCCGAAGCTGCACAGCGTTTTGGAAATCAGTGTGTTGTCCTTGCTATTGATGCCCGCCGCTCGAAAAAGCGCCCCGGTAAATGGCAGGTCTGTGTAAAGGCCGGCTCGGAACCGACCGATATTGACGTGATTGAATGGGCTGTTAAAGGCGAAGAGCTGGGGGCGGGCGAAATATTGCTGACCAGTATGGACGCCGACGGCACTAAGGCAGGTTATGATAACGAGCTGAACAAAGCTGTTACCGATGCGGTCAATATCCCTGTAATCGCCTCCGGCGGCGCGGGAATACTCGAACACCTTTACGATGCCATCGTTGACGGCGGTGCAGACGCAGTCCTTATGGCTTCAATCACACACTTTGGAAACTACACCATAAAACAAATGAAAGAATACCTTAAAGACCGAGGCATACCCGTAAATTTATAAAATGCCGCATACAGACAGAAGTTGCCCAGCAGACTTGACGCCAGAAAGCAATTGTGCTATAGAAATAAAGCAGGAACTAATGTAAGCAGGAGAATAATAGTGAAGTTTCAGAGAATTAACCTGCCGAAAGAGAAAATCGCCGATTTTTGTCGGCAGTGGAAGATAACCGAATTTGCTTTGTTTGGTTCTGTTCTGCGGGAGGATTTCGGCCCAGATAGCGATATCGATGTCCTCGTCACTTTTCAGGACGATGCTCCCTGGAGTATGTGGGACCTACTTGATATGCGCAAGGAATTGCAGGACCTCTTCGGTCGAGATGTGGACATAGTAGAAAAAGGTGCTCTGCGCAATCCCTTCCGGAAACAGGAGATACTTCGAAAACATAAGGTGGTCTATGCGTCCTGAAAGCAGTGACATCTCATACCTGTGGGATATGCTTGATGCATCAATGGCTATCCAACAGTTTCTTGTCGACAAGACCTTTAATGACTATAACACTGACCGTCTTCTGCGTGGCGCTGTCGAACGCCACATTGAGATTATCGGAGAAGCCGCCCGAAACGTCTCCGCTGACTTCCGATCCAAGCATCCCCAGATTCCTTGGATCAAGATTATCGCCCAGCGTCACGTCCTTGCACATGAATACGGTGAGGTTAAACACGAACGCATCTGGTCAGTTGCAACAGTTCATATCTCGGAGCTTATCAAGCTCCTCAAGCCACTAATACCTGAACCTCCTGAACAAGACTTTTAACAAAACGTTGAAAACTAATCCAGACAACAAATGAAAGAATACCTGAGGGACCGGGGCATATCCGTAAATCTATAAAGGGTTCAACGGTCCTGGAAAAACAGGGAGATAAATAATCAATCACCCGGTTTGGTTTCGAAGTCTCGGTGATACCGTCGCAGTAATTCGTCTATTTCGTTTGGGATGACGTAGAGCTTTTCCCGGATTTTCTTGGTTTAATGCGGAGCTAAGCCTGCGATGAGCAATATCTGCGTGAATGTCTAACGCATAGCCTGCACAGGTAAAGGTAATTGTTGCTTGTTCTATTTTTCTGCTTTTATCGCTTGTTGATTACTTGAGCCATTCGTAAAGCTCGTAGTGATGTTTGTTCATACCCAGTTTTTCATATACTTCTTGTGCCGACTTGTTTTGCTTGTCCACGTACAGACGTATCCCTGCCAGCTCCGGCGACTGCTCCACCTGCTTTTCCAAATTCAAGTACAGCTTTTTGAACACCCCTTGTCCGCGCGCCTCGGGGATGACATAAAGTGAATGTATCCACAGCACGGTTGCGTTCCGCCAGTCGCTCCATTCCGGTATTGCCAAAAGCACACCCACGACCTTGCCTTTTTCCTCCGCCACCCAATAGGTCCCTCGTGCCGGTTCCTGGAAAACGCCGTGCACTCCTCTGCCCACCACGGTTTTATCCAGACCAAGCCCCTCCGTCTCCTGTGCCATTCGCACTTGCAGCTCGACGATACGTTCGGTGTCACTCAACTTTCCTTTGCGAATCTCGATCATCCCGGCGTGCCTGTTATTTGACAATAATTGCTTTGTAGAAAACATAAGGCCAGAGGTCGTCATTGCGAGCGCAGCGAAGCAATCTCAAATATAACGATGGCTTTTTCTGCCTATCACGCAAGTGATTGCCACGGCCCTTCGGGCTTAGCAATGACATTTTGCAAAGGTTTTCTACAGAGCAACAATAATTAGTCGTTCTCGCATACTATCCTGGCCGAAAAACTTAGAAGGTGTCTAAATACGTATCTATTTCCCAGGTGGTAACCTGTTTCTTAAACTCATCCCACTCTTTTGTCTTTACGTCAATATATCTTTCAAACAGGTGCTCTCCGAGAACCTTCTGCAAAACTTTGTCCTTTTTTAACGCATCCAGAGCCTCCTGTAATGATGTTGGCAGGACGTCAATATTTTTCTGAACCAGACTTTCACCATCGAGACTGTATATATCTTCTTCAACCGGCTCAGGTGGTGTCAGGTTGTTTTTAATTCCATCCAGCCCCGCCCTTAGCATAACAGCAAATGCCAGATATGGATTGCAGGCAGGGTCGGGACATCGCAGCTCGATGCGAGCGGCTTCGCTTTTGGCCTTGAACCACTTCGGCACTCTCAAAAGTGCTGAGCGGTTCATGGCAGCCCAGGTAACGTAAACAGGTGCCTCGAATCCGGAAACCAGTCTCTTATAGGAGTTGACGGTAGGACAAAGAATAGCGCACATTGCGTTTATGTGTTTGATCTGGCCGGCAATAAAACTAAAAGCGATTTTCGATAAATTGTATTTATGGTCCTTGTCATAAAAGGCGTTCGTTTTTGACTTGGTGTCAAACAGGCTTTGATGAACGTGCATTCCGGAGCCGGGCTTGCCCATCCTCGGCTTCGGCATAAAGGTCGCATGCAAATCGTGCATTTGGGCGATTCTCTTGGCCGTGTATTTTAATGTGAGCACCTTGTCGGCCACATCCAGACATTGTCCGTAATTGAAATCGATTTCATATTGACCGTAGCCGACCTCGTGATGAGACGTTTCAACCTTAATCCCAAAACTCTCCAGTGCCGCTATTATCTTTTTTATGGCCCTGTATCCTTCGTGAGAAGTGAGGTCGAAATAGCGGCCGTAATCTATGGGCGTGGTCCTGTTTTGGCCGTCGGTTCTGAACAAATAGAATTCCGGCTCAGGCCCGACGTTATATTCGAAGCCCTCTATTACAGCTTCGGCCGCTGCCTGTTTGAGAATAAATCTCGGGTCTCCCTCGAAGGGGTTGCCGTCTGCGCGGTAAATATCACATATCAACCGTGCGGTTCTGCCGTCTTCGGTCAGCCAGGGCACGACGGCGTAAGTTGTCATATCCGGCTTCAAAAACAGGTCGCTTTCCTGTATTCGGGCAAAGCCTTCGACCGAAGAGCCGTCGAACCAGACACCGTCGCGTGATGCATCCTCTAATTCTTCAACCGGTAAGATGAGCTCTTTAATAACCCCTAATAAATCGGTAAATTGCAGGGTGATAAATTTTATATCGTCTTTTTCTACCTGCTCCAGAACCTTCCGAACTTCCATTTGGCTCCCTTTCTCGTATCTCGTATTGTGTATTTCGTAATCTGTGTTAATCTGTTTAATCTGTGTTTTCGTATTTCATATCGTATTATTCTGGCTTTTATGCTGAAAACTGCAAAAAAAATTTCACAAATTCAATTCCTTCAGTAGTAATCAAAAGGGAAAACCAGAAACAAAGTCAAGATAACCCCTCGAGCCTGGTTTTAAGCTGGAGTGCCTGTGAACGGATTCAAGAACAGTTCGCAGCCCATCCCGCCATATATCATCCGGGACATCGGAACGAAGCATGCGGATGCTCTCCAAGCTCTCATTTAACGATCGAGCGCGGCTGTCCTCCGGTTCGGCATCAAGAATGGCTGCTCTCAAGGCATCGGCAACAATGCGATCGTCGATACTCCGGTCGCTGCGATATCCCGAGACGAGGACGAACTCGATGTTTTGGAGTACATCGAGGTGGTCTCTGGCCATGCGTTTCATCGATTTTCGGGGCCTAAGTGTTGTACCGAACTTTTTTTGCGAAGCCATCTGCCGGATATTGGCCTTCTTCTGCAAGGCCCGTTTTCGCTTCAATCGCTTTACCTTTGACATATGGACTCCTTTCTTATATGTCGAATTGCAGGTATCGTATTTCGTACCGAGTTATTCTGGCCTTTATGGAAAAAACTGCAAGATAAATTTCAAAAATTTGAGTTATTGTCCAATGCCAACGTTGAGGCTGCGAAACACATTGATTTGATAAATTCTCCGTGATTCACCCCGTTAGAAATTTTTTCTTTTTGTCTCATATTCTTACCTCTGTTGAAATTTCTAATGGGTTTCATTGTGTTCTCCGTAACTATCTTATAATAAGGCTCCTGCAAAATTGAGGTTAGGCATATATTATTTAAGAAAATCTGTTTTTTTAATTTTCTTAAATAATCAGCTAACTTTTTATTAGACAATAATTTACTGTTCGAAAAGAAAAAATCAAAAAACAATTTTTTCTTTTCAAAGTATGCCTAACCTCAATTTTGCAGAACTCATATCTTATAATATCAATGACTCTAAATAAAAAGGAAGCCATGATGACAAAACACCACAAGCCCTATGTTCGGTTATGTTTGGGTTCAATGGCAATGATGATTGTAGCGGCTCACCAAGCCTCCGCTTCGGTTGTGGAGCCAAAATTGCTGAGTCTTCACGTTCGTGGTGTGAATTTTGAGTTTGTGCGAATCCCCGCTGGGCGGTTCCAGATGGGCTCCCGGAAGGGCGATACTGACGAAAAACCGGTGCACCGGGTTCGCATCAATGAAAGTTTCTATATGGGCAGGACAGAGGTGACTGTACGTCAATTCCGGGACTTCACCCAGGCAACGGGATATAAAACCGAGGCCGAGAAAGGGCGATGGGCGTGGAACTACGCCTGGGGATTTCCAATTATTCCAGCTCATGACATTAGCTGGCGTAAGCCTGGATTCACACAATCCGAAGACGACCCGGCCGTATGTATAAGCTGGAACGACGCTGTTGCTTTTTGCAAGTGGCTTTCCAAAGAAACTGGCGAGCACTATCGGCTGCCCAGTGAAGCTGAATGGGAGTACGCCTGCCGGGCCGGAAGTGACAGTGATGATATGTCGGAGCCGAAAGAGATTGGGTGGTATCGCGATAACTCCGGAGGTGCAACTCATCCGGTAGCACAGAAAAAGCCGAATGCCTGGGGGCTGTATGATATGCACGGCAACGCGTGGGAATGGTGCCTGGATGTATGGCACTGTAATTATAAGGGTGCCCCGGACGACGGCGATCCGTGGTTAAAAGAAGATTCTTTGCCTCGCGCTGCAATTCGGCGTGTGCTGCGGGGAGGCGCATGGTGCAGACTTGATTTTGAGCTGAGTACTACATATCGCTACCGCGGCACTCCGGACTTTCGGAGCGACGGCACCGGCTTTAGAGTTGCGAGTTCCACAACCACCAGGAAAGAAAAACCTGAAATCAGCAAACCAGCCTATGAATACCCAAATAGACAAAGCGTCACCGGCTCCAAATTGCCCTTGAGCGTCGATGGTGTGGCGTTTGAATTTGTGAGAATTCCAGCCGGGGAGTTCCTTATGGGTTCGGACGAGGACGACCCGGAAAAGCCGGTGCATCGGGTGCGAATCGGGTATAGCTTTGATATCGGCAAAACGGAGGTGACGGTCCGGCAGTTCCGCCTCTTCACCGAGGCTGCGGAATATCAAACGGATGCCGAGAAGGAGCGATGGGCATGGACTCGCACAGGCCGGCAGGACTGGGATCCCGCGTCGGCTGTCTGCTGGTGGAACCTTCCGTTTGAACAATCCGATAACGACCCGGTGACATGTGTGAGCTGGTATGATGCGATAGAGTTCTGCAAATGGCTTTCTGGTGAAACGGGCATGCAAATCCGTCTGCCGAGCGAGGCGGAATGGGAGTATGCCTGCCGGGCCGGTACCACAGGCCGGTTCGCGGGGGATGTGGACGAGATGGCATGGTACCGCGCCAACTCCGGACTTCGGACTCACCCGGTAGGGCAGAAAAAGCCCAATGCCCGGGGGCTATACGATGTGCACGGCAATGTATGGGAATGGTGCCTGGATATGTGGCATCAGGGCTACGAGGGGGCGCCAAACAATGGCAGTGCCTGGATGGAAGCGAAGACTTTTGAGCCGGTGATGCGCGGCGGTTCTTTCGTTAATCCTCCGTGGTGGCTGCGGTCCGCAAACCACATGAGGAACAACCCGGGCAACAGGTTCAGCTACAACCAGGGTCTTCGGCTGGTGCGAGCCGTCGGGCCGACTTCTCCCTGACGTATGCTTTTGTATCCTGCCTGCTTTTTCGGTGTTGCCAATATAGTTGTAAATTTTATTATCAGACCTTCTCGAAAGTGAATTTGTGGGCGTCGGCGTTGATTTTTATATTGTCGCC
>CAZLIO010000126.1:0-8209 GCA_964559025.1 uncultured Pirellulales bacterium
TCTTCGCTGGCGCTGGAATTGAGAGGATACGAGGATCTAATGAGTTGTGTTGGGGGTCACCAATGATTGCAGTATATGCCCCTAAACCATTCGATAGACTCCATCTTTGTGAATTAGATCCTCAAAAGTATCAGGCTCTTGAGACAAGAATAACCATCAAAAGACCGGATTCACAAATCTTAAAAGGCGATGCCAATGAAAAGATTCATGACATTGCAAAAGAGATACCTTGTGGAACTTTATCGCTCGTTTTTCTTGATCCATATGGCTTACAGATCGACTTCGGAACATTAAAAGTGCTTGCGTCAAAAAAAGCTGATCTCATAATATTCTTCCCAGATAGGTTAGATATATTGCGCAATTGGAAACACTATTACTACAGTGATCCAAATTCGAAGCTCGATCGTCACTTGGGACTGGGTTCTGACTGGCGGTCTGTCTTGGACAATGCTCCGCCGAATAATCGGGTTGAGGAGTTAAGGAAATTTTATGTGCAGCGACTTAAACAAAATCTTGGGTATCCACATATTGGTCATGAACGAATACCAAGCCAAGGCCGTCCCTTATACTATCTCATCTTTTGCACCCGGAGTGAAGTCGGTGCCAAGTTTTGGCGCGAAATCTCTCGTAAAAAACCTGATGGACAACGAACTTGGCCCTTTTGATCAACATAAGCAATCATCTTTTAGGTCACATAACCACCTAAACCGTAGCTTCCGTCAAACTAAGATGTCTTTATAGTCTGCGCAAAATTTCTTTCGGCCGCACGACCTACAGTGAGTCCCACTCCAGATGTTGTCGAACTGCTCCATAATTTTACCGACTATTTTTTCCTCGTCGGTAATGATGCCGGCCTCGAAATTTCTTTTGTGTTCGCTTTTGGCCCCCATCCCGGCACCGGTAAGATTGGCACTGCCGCTGTAAGCGAAACCGCTATCAATTACCACGGCTTTAAGGTGAACTCTCGGACATAAAATTCGTTCCATTCCCTTTATCAGATTCGGATACTTATCGAAATCCTCTCGAAAGGCAGGCCCCGGCTCTTTGGCGTGCAGCAGTCTTATTTCGACGTGTTTTTTGACCAGGTCGGACAAAATCTCCAGAAACGGCACCATTCTGCCGTCCTTTTCCACATAGAGGTCTTTCAAG
This sequence comes from uncultured Pirellulales bacterium, assembly GCA_964559025.1. Lineage (GTDB taxonomy): Bacteria > Planctomycetota > Phycisphaerae > Sedimentisphaerales > Anaerobacaceae > NIOZ-UU13. The sequence goes on from CAZLIO010000126.1 coordinate 1,150, forward strand.
TCGGACGTTGCTATCCAGACGAGCTTGCGAGCTTTTCCGATTCGCCCGCAAATCACTTTTTCGTATATATCTCTGTCCGTAATGAATTCAAGCATTCTTTTGAATCCGAGCCTACACAATCCATTCAATTCCCCAATTCATTTTACCCGCGAACTCTGCGTTACGCAATACACACATATCATTGCGAGCCCGCCCCCGCTGCTTCGTTTTTGCGTAGCAAAACGACGGGGGCAGACGCGGCAATCGCAAATCGCAAGCCCCCCCCTCGCCGCCAGAATTGCCAAATCCTCCAAATCAAAAAAAGGCTCCGACCCTTCCCCCTGCATATAGGGTGATGACCTAATATAGATTCTTTCGCACTCTACTATTATCGGTTGTCCCCGCGTAAGTTCTGCCCAGATATATCCTTGAGACGATACAGAAAAAACCGTGCTTTATCACAGAAAAAACCTCATCAGAATCTCGTTTGGAATTTCTATTTGGTGGGAAATGTCTATTGATATAGGCTTGACTTATGATGTTTCCCAAACAAGGCTGCCCCAAAAGCGAGCGCGAACATCTAATATTCAGTAACACTTAATTTGATGGCTTGGAGCCGAAGGAGCGAAGCAGCCCGGACGGTGGGGTAGCCGCTCCGAAATCCACAGAAGTCAGACCTTCATGAACCGCGTGCTTACCTGTTCTGATGGGCCCGCACAAATAATACCTAAACAGAAAGGGTTTGGGGACACTCCACGTGCCCCCAAACCCGTAAACATCTTTCAATCCTAAGCCAACATTATTGAGATCGTTGGGCTCAGAGTTACTAATCGAGAGCCTCTATTAGCTCAACTTCAGCGATCTGCATACTATCCGCGCTTCCGGCGTCTCGAACTTCCGTGAATAACAATTTGTAGTTCTTGTACGCTACATCATTGTCAAACACGATCGCGTTTTCGTTCTTTGTCTGACGCGGCCACGGAGTCTCCTGGTTGAAGTCGTCAATTGTACCACTGGCAATCAACGTCCATGGTCCAGTATATATGTGATCATCGGAACCATAGAATTCGAATGCAACCGGGTCTCGCTCTGGAGCGTCATCCGCAGTGGTGAAAGACAGCCTATTAACAACTTTCTTATTTGATGGTGTTACCACGAAACCAGTGGGCTGCTTCTCACCTTTGTTATGCCGATAGTTCGTCTCGATATCATTATCGAGCGCCATTAGAGGATTTTCCGAGCCGGGCCAATCGACGTCGGTCGGATATCCATAGATGGTATTACCTGGTGCGGTGATATCAACCAGTACCTCTTCGGTGACACCTATTAGCTCAACATCGGCGATCTGCGCACTCTTCGCACATTCGGCGTCTCGAACGGCCGTAAAGAGAACTTGATAGTGCTTGTACAATGTCGCATTCTCAACCGAAATCGGCGTCTCAGTCTTTGTGAGGCGCGGCCACTCGTTCACATCGCTGAAATCAACGATATCACCACTGGCAATCAACTTATACGGCCCATCGATGTCCACATTAGAACCATAGAGCTCAAATGCAATCGGATCACACTCTGCTGCGTCATCTGCTGTGGTGAAAGTCAGTCCGGTAACGATAGTCGCACCGGCAAGTGGTGTAGTCTGGAAACCAGTGCAATCTGCATTGGGATCAATAGCAGAAGCAGCAACAACACTCCTGACGTTCGCACCTAATGCGGTAACATCAGCCGGTTCCAGGATGACTATGGGCTTGACGCCTCGGATGGCGTCGATGCGCATTGAGCCGGTACCACCGACTATCAGGTTATTGACATCATTGACATCAACATTGACATCGCCTACACCAATGTACAGCTTAGCGGCATCTGCCACATCCACGCCCGCGTCGATGAAGGTAAGAAGCGGAATCTTCATGGTCCACCACTGATCAATCAGTGTGGCCGCAGGGTTCGGATGGATCACTACGCCAAGGGCACCAGCGCCATCTTCCAACGCCAAGTACAACTGCTCGGAAGAATTGCTGGCTATGCCAACGTCTTGGTTCGCAGCGGCAGGATCGACGTTGCCCGTAGTACTGACGTTGGAGAATTGGGCCTCACAGGCCACACCAGCGCTATGGCTGGTCACCGCCAGACCTACATAGACGTCCTCCTTCATCACGATCTCAACGGAGGCCATGTCTTCCCAGGTCTCGCCGTCACTGGAGTGCTGGGCTACGATTTTATCTCCTTTTCGGATCAGCATCACCCAGGCCGCAATGTTGTTTGGATCGTCGCTTTGCATCCATTCGGCATCTTTACCAGCAGCCACGCGAGACTGAAAGCCAACTTGGCCGTTGGGCGTGATGTAAGCCATCGCATTAGCGGAGTCTGCGTCAAGCGTCTCGCGAATCATAACGCCTGCTTTGGCCCCGTCGTCGGTATTCTGGACATTCTCGACCTTAGCTATGATCTTGCCGTCACCTTTCAGCTTCCTGTACAGATATTGGAACTGATCCGATGAACCTCCGATGTCGGCCCCGGCACCTATTACCGTGTAGATCCCGGTCGCTTCGTCCACGCTGGAACTGTCTTGAAGAGCCGGTATGCCATGGAACCGGAACTGAAGGTCCGTAACTCCATTGATTGTTAAGTCCGCCGGCGTATCCCACGAAGCCTCAGTAGTGTATGGCTCAACACTGTTGTCATATTCAAGGGTGGTCTCCGAATCATCGATGATTAAGTAGTCGGCAGTCGTTAAGCTCCAAACCTCGCCTTTCCACGGCGAATCTGCCTCGGCGTCGTTGACTTCGTCAACACGCCAGTAAAAGGTCTTGTTCCATTCCAGATCCCCAGGCTCATAGCTGGTTTCGGCCTGCCTGCCAACGTAGATGTCCGCGGTGTTGGGGTCGGCTTCAGCTACAGCATCGGCATCATCACCGAAGTACACGTCATGCTCGGCAGCCTTCACGCCTGCACTAAAGGCCAGGACTGGTGACTGCTGCTGAGTATTTTCTGCTCCGTCTTCGGGCTCCGGATCGAAGGCCCACAGTTGCACAAACGGCGGCTCCGGCTCGGGTGGTGGGGGTGGTGGCTCCTCTGTCGAGAAGCTCCAGAGAGAACCCGCTTGGGTTTCGATAAGACCAACCTCATCGACCTTCCAGTAGTAGGTCGTACTCAGCTCCATAGGCCCGGGGTCAAACGATGCCTCCATCTGCTTGCCCATAAAGGTATTCGGGTCATTCGGGTCTGAAGCCGCTACGGCCCCTTTGTCTGTGCCGAAGTACACATTGTGCATAATCGCATCCATGCTGGGTGACCAGCTAAGCTGTGCATCAAGGCTTACCGACGTAGCGCCGTCAGATGGGCTCGGGTTATAGGCCTCCACATGTACCGTCGTGAAGCTCCATACCTCACCCTCGTGTTCGACGCGTCCAATGAGCTCGAGATCCCAGGTTTCCCATGGTTCGGGTGTATAGGCTTCGACCTCATCGACTCGCCAATAGTAATTCGTCCCCGCGGCTAAGTCTACGGTGATTGATGTCAGCTTGGTCTCACCAACCAGGTCCGATTCATCGATCGTCTCGTCGGTGCTCAGATATACCTTGTGGGTGACAGCCGTCTCGCCCGCGATCCACTCCAACGTGGACTCATTTACATCAAAGGCTATATCAACGGTTACATCAGCAGGACTAGGTACCTTAGCTATCAGTGGAGACTTGGGATTCAGCACCGTGTAGTCGCCGATGGTGATGATGCTATAGACATCGTTCACCTCGATGATGCCGGTGTCGATCAGGTCCTGCATGTCAGCTTTAGACAGACCCCACGTGGTGTTGGGATCGTTGGGGTCAGGCTGGAACGGCTGACGAATCCGGATCTCGCCGCCGGTGTAAATGATCTTGGTGTCGGTAATCATGATGTCGCTCAGCTCTTCGGCCTGAAGCAGACCACCGTTCATGAAGATCCTCACTTGGCCTGTGTCTTCGCCATCGTCTTTACCCAGTCTGAGCTGGTCGCCGGTAATCATCTCACCACCGTTCATCGTCAGGTGTGCGGTACCGTCGAGGTTGTCGCTCAGATTCAAATAGTCAGCGGAGTAGAAGCTTCCGCCGTTCATGATAAATTCAGCCGTCCCGGGATTGTCGTCGTTGAACGTCGTATAGCCGTCCACCGTGAGCGTGCCGCCATCCATTATTATCTGGCTGGTTGACGGCATCGGGTCGTTCGGGTCTTCAGAGGGGTCGTCGTTCATGTAGAAGTTGCCGCCTATGTGGATCGTCGGGTTGCCGCTGATGTGCAGGTAGCCCGTGAGGCCTGCTTGGTCGACTACGACAAAATCGCCTGTGGTCTCTACCGTTGCGTTGCCGCTTATGGTCAGCTGACCCTCAAATGGTCCGAATTCATTATTCTCGCCGACGTATATCTTGTCCGCAACGGTGACGGTCGCGTTCTCGCCGATATTGCAGATGGCGGGGCCGTCGGAAGCAATGTCAAGATCGTCGCCGACATTAACCGTAGCGTTGCCGGTTATGTCAAGGGTGGCAAATGCGGTAGGATCGTCTGCGAGGTATAGCTCGTCGGGGGCATTAAGCGTAGCGTTGCCGGTTACGATCACGTGACCCACTGTGTTAGCATCGTCGGCGATGGTCATATCGTCGCCCACGTTGAAGACCGAGTTGCCGGTTAAGGTCATGGTACCCTGGCCAGATACGTCGGGAATGTAACAATCGTCCCCAAAGTTGATGACCGCGTCGCCGCCGATAGTGACGGTGCCGATACCTTCATCGATTGTAAAATCGTCCACGATAGTAATCACCGTGGTTCCGCTTATGTCCACGTAGCACACACTAGTGTTGGCGTCGGCGATGAGAAAATCGTCAGCGTTTAGGATCGAGCTGCCGCTGATATTGACGTAGCCCTCACCCTGGTCGATAGCTAAATCGTCCACGATATCAACAGTGGAATCAACGATGTTCAGCGTACCCCAAGTGCCGTCGTTATCGGCAACTTTAAGGTCATTACCTTCACCTGTAATGGTCAAAGTGCTTCCGCCCAGGATATCGATCTGACCCAGCGTATTGTCACCACCACCGATTGCCAATCTGCCTTCTACGGTAAGCGAGCTGCCGGCGTCCAGCGTAAGCACACCGGTCGTCGACCCGTCGGCGGCGCCTTGAATGGCCAGGTCACTGCCACGACTGACCGCTTCACCGTTGAGGATGTCGATACCGAGGGTGTCGTCGTTGACCATCTTGTTGCCGAACTCTTCATTGGGCCAGGTCCACGCTGAATCGGTCACGGTCCAGTTGAGTATCGTATCCCATATGCCGTCACCCGCGCTGCCGTTCCAAACGTACAGCCCTGCGTGGGCAGAGCTACCCAGCACTAAAACAAGTGAAATTAAAAAAATCAATTTCCTACACATAATAGTTCTCCTCCAAAACAATTACAATAATTCTAAATTATGCCTTGGCTACACACCAAAGCGACCGACAAAAAATTCCACTGTCGCCACACTATATCTGCCCAGGAAAATTGTGCGCGACTTGATACAACCTCCTTCCTTTAAAAGCCCAAAATGAGCTGTTAATTGAAATGTGACATGTTTGATTTGCGATGCACTAAGCCCCTGTTCCAGCTCTGTGCCCCGCAGCTTAATCCATAACTCCTCCTCTAATTGGATAACCATAAAGCTTCCGTACTTCGATTGTACAGAGTCAACAAATCCTTGCCTTATGCCCGTAAAGACGTTATCAAATATATTTATACCAGATTGTACGATGTTACGTCAAGAATATTATTACTTTTTTTGAAAAAAAATCAAAAAAAATGGAATTTGCCGGGTCATGCTCTTCATACTCTTAACAGCCTTTGTCCACAAACTGCAAATCAAGGCATCAAGTATTATGATACATAAATAGCACTGTTTGTCAAGCCCTAAAATCCCGAAAAGGCCAAGTCCCCCGGATGCCCTATTTCAGACTTGGTCAAAAAGTCTGCACTTTTCCAAATTCTTGCCAAAAAATACTCATTCTCAAACTTCCCTCAAAACGTCGTAACTACCTGTACAGCAGGGAGTTATAGCATTTTCCACGCAAAGTCTGAAAACCAGCCGTTGAAACGTAAGTGAAGATCCGCCCTCCGTCAGGCCAAAACTAACTCCTCGCGTAAAGTCCCCCACGAGATACGAAATATATTATCCGGCGGATATTTTCTCGAAAGCTTGTTAACAGATAAGCCATTGCCGGACAAAAACAAAAATATCGCATCTTTATCAGTGCCGCCGAGCTAATCGCTGACTCACACTGGGCAGGTCTGATAACTCCTTTATAGAAAAGTGGTTATGGTTATGACATTGAGCTTGTCGGCGTAAGCGGCCCAAAAATGACCGAGGCAGGCTGCCCTAAATTTTCAAATCAATAATTTTATACTTTTATTCGCCTTATGTTGAGAAAATAACAAGATTTTTAAAGATTTTCTCCGGGTGAAATCCGCCCCTGGAAGAATCAATTAAAAAAGGGCCTATACCGAATCGTTCGATATAAGCCCCGAATTGCCTGCAAATCAGCTATATCAATGTCAATTATAATTGCCGGCCAAATCTCTGCTTAAGGTGCCGGCTCTGGCGGCGGCCGATACAGCCGAATATCATCAAAGTACATCGTACCCGAACCACCGGCTACCGGATTCTTCTTGTTACCAAGACCAATAGCAATCGTATTGACATTGGCTAAGTTCACGCCCTGGTCGGCAAACCTCTGCAAGTCGATAGTCCATTCCGTCCACTGATCTAACTGTGCCGCATTAGTATTATCATGAGAGACCACGGCGCTTCCATTCAGAGCAACATACAGCGTCTCGGCAACGTTATCCGAATTGCCTCTGAACCAAATCGATAAAGTGCTAACACCATTCTCGGTCCAGTCACGCGGATAACTTAACGTCTTCTCCACCTCTGAATACTTGAGGATGCTGTTGTCATAGAAGACCGGCATTGATTGGCTGCCTCCGTGAACGATTCTTTCCTCGGTGTAAGAACCTGTGGTTTCATCGCCTACGGCTGAGCCTGTCCCGTTGCCGGCAAAGTAGGGTTCAGTACCTGGCG
>CAZLIO010000127.1:0-2477 GCA_964559025.1 uncultured Pirellulales bacterium
AACGATTTTTTTCTTTTCAAAGTATGCCTAACCTCAATTTTGCAGAACTCATTAGTGGCCATTTGCCTATTCGATATTCCTTCATGCTATCTATAGGATTCGGGTAGATATTCCTTGAGTTCTACCCAATAAATGTCAGCAGTATCGGTAGCGCGATTCAGATTCCACCCGTTACTGCGGTTGAAGAACATGTATTTCTTGTCCGGGGAGATTCTCGCTCCGTGCTCATAATACCCGGAATTAATTCGAGGACCCATATTCCGGGGTTTGGTCCAGGACCCATCCGACTGTCGCAGGGTCAGGTACAGGTCCGTTTCCGTTCCGCCCGGTGCTCCCGGTCGAATGGAGTAGAATACCATAAAGGACGCATCCGGGGCAATTCCCGGACAGCAACCTTTTAGGTTGCCCTTCTCCACAGGGATTTTTATAACCTGAGGCCAGGTGCTGCCCACAAGATGGGCAACTCGAAAACGGCCTCGGCCGGCAGTAAAGTAGATACTGTTATCCCCTGCCACAGAGAATCCACCATACGCCCCCGAGGAGCTGAAGGGGGGGCCTAATTCCTGCGGCAAAGACCATCCCTGGGATGTGCGCATGCAGCGATGAAGACTGTAGCGTTTGGACGGATCGTAGCTGTATACGAAGTAGACGCTATTGGCATCCGGAGACAGACAGGGTGACCCGGTCCTGTATGGAATGCTTTCTATACGCTTAGGTGCTGTCCAGCCCTGGTCCGTGTTTTCTGTGATATAAACATACCCACGCCGGAAAAAACAAAAGCTGTTGCCATCAGCAGAGAATTGCCCTGGGGATTCCCACTGGTGTGGCCGCATATCGCAGATCAGTCCCGGGGCAAAGACCTGAGGTATAGGGCCAGGTGGAGTCTGTCCCAAATAGGGCCCCTTGGCAAAGGGCTTTCCGAACACGCCGATAGAACCTACTCCCAAAAAAGCCACAAGCCAAACAATTTTTTTCTTTGTCTGCTTCATAACAAATCTCCCTTTACTAAGAGCAGAACTCATTAAGACTAGAACTGGTTTCTAATGTGATCATCCCGCAAAAAGAGATTTGTTTCAGAAGAAATGGATTAAGGCTCTGTTCGTTGGATGCGTGCACGGACTGAGAGGAATTCAACGCCGTTGTGGCGACCGTAGCGGTCAAATGTTCCCAACACGCGTACCGCCCTCGGCTCAAAGGGCAGATCCAATCCATCCAGGTCGAAGTCGATGATGTGCTCGTTCCGGCAGATACCCATGCGCCAGCACTGTGGTGGAGGCAGCTCGAATAACTGGCCGCTGCCGTCCGTCAAAAAAACCCGGATGGTACCACGGCAGCCCCACTCGCGTATCAGAAGATCCGGACCGGAACCATCACGAATCGGTCCGTCAAAGCCGAGTTCGATCCAATGGTCCTTGGACAACAATAGGCCTATACGCGGCTGGTTCACCAGATCGATACGGAGTTGATCCGGGTGCAGTTGTTGCACCGGTGTTCGGGGACGGTCCTGATCTATAACCAGAAAGCCGTTTCTATCGGGGTCGTTCGCTGCAATTATGCTGGATGGGTCCACAAACTCTTCGTTATCAAATAGTGGATAAAGGTGGGCATAAAGTTCCTTGACGCCTATACTCGAGCTGGGTTTTGGTTTAATCATACTGGCCGTGAAACCGACTAAGCACATGATACATGCTGCAGTTATCGCCGTCTTAACAGTCAGCAGACCCGCTAAGCTAATGCCCAATCCCGTTTCCAGGGAGCTGGCCAAAACCAATTCTCCGGCAACCGCTTTCTTCCCATTTTGCACCGTCAGCTCGGCAAAGATGGTCAGGGCGGCAAGCAGGGAATCACGCTTAAAACCGCGTCGTTCCAGTTGGCTTTTCAGCGAGTGTTTGGCCCGGAAGAACAACAGTCGGGCCTTGACTTCACTGCCGCCCATTATTCCGGCAATCTGGCCATAGGACAGGTTGTCAAAACAGCGCAGGACCAGAATATTGCGGTATTTGAACTTAATGGCCTGCATGGCACCAATCACCGCGTTTCTGATCTCTTCACTAACGATAGCCTTCATGGGATTGTTGTCATCGCTTGTCTGGGACTTCAGAACCCAGTCGTCTGAAGTCGTTTTCTGCGCCAGTCGCCGGGCACCCTGAGGTCGGAAATGATGCTGTACCTTGCCGAGGGCGGTGCGGAAAATCCAGCCCCAGAAACCATTGACATGTGGCACTTTAAGTTTAGGAAGGGCTTTTATCATCTCCAAGACCGTCTCCTGGGTTAGGTCCTCGGTTAGATGGTAGTCCAGGGTAAGACGGTAGATATACGTTTCGACCTTCTGCCGGACCTGTTCGGCCACCGCCGACAGACTCTGTATATTTCCGGCCTGTGCCTGCCGGATCGCCTGGATATTCAGTTCTTTCGCCATTGGCTTTCTATTTATATGATCCCGGCGAAAGGAATACGTTTCAGAAAAACCTCATCGT
>CAZLIO010000127.1:2487-8159 GCA_964559025.1 uncultured Pirellulales bacterium
GGGTTGTTGAAAAAGCCCCGCGGCCCCTATTTAAGTTTATTAAGTTTATTAGGGACAGTCGTTTTTTCGATTAACTGTCCCCGGCCATTAACTGACGACTGTTCCTATTTTTTCCAAATATCTATGTACCAAAGCTCTGCAGTAATTCAGACCATCTGCTGTCATCTATCAAAACCTATCATTATCACGCACATCTCATTAAAAATATACCCCCTATGGGGCAGGTGTGTTCTTTAATTTCCTAAATTTTAATAGTAACTTTAATTGGGATAATGGGGACAGATTCTACCCGTTCGGATGTCACGCACTACTTGGGAAATCCGGGTATATACTTCTGTTGACTTGGGTACACGTCATTCCTAAAGAGCACACTATTATCTTACCGGAAGTTTTTAATCATTGACATAGCTGGTTAACCGTAATATTTTTGGTTTTGAATTTGCTCTGTAGAAAACATCAGGTCAGAGGTCGTCATTGCGAGCGAAAATAGCCTTTAGCCCTGAGCGAAGCCGAAGGGGAAGCAATCTCAAACGCGACGATGGTTTTTTGCCTACTACGCAATGACATTTTGTAAAAGTTTTCTACAAAGAATTTTGAATTGTCAGCTGGCTTAGAGCTAATAATTGTTAAGAAGATAAATTAAGATTTTTGGCCAAGGAAATCATTATGAAACAATGCATCAGATTGCAACTTTCAGAGAATCGCAAGGTAACAAATCTCCCGCATCGGACTTTGTTTGTTTTGGTTGTACTGTGGTTAGTGATTCTCAGTAGCGGATATGCACAAGCTCAGGATGTCGATGCAAATACGCCCTCACCGGAGAATGCTGATACCAGAGAACATCCGATTCATGTCAATGGGGTGTTCCCGAAGCTGACGGTTATGGCCGAAGGGTTGGGTAGTGATTCGGAGGCCGGCATCGGGGCACTAATTCCCTGGGCCCAGAAGCTTTGGGCGATTGGGTATGTCTCGCACATTAAAGGCGAGGGTATCGGGCTTTATGAAATCAGTGATGATATGACAATGCGGCGGCATCCGGCCTCGGTTACGGGCACGTTTGCAAATCGGATGGCGCACTGGCCGTCCGGACAGGCGTTCATCGGGCCGCACGCCATTGATGCCGATGGAAACGTCCGAACAATTGATGCGCTCAAGAGCTATCGTCTGACCGCCACTATGAGTCACTTGACTGACCAGAAAAACAAGGTCTATTTCCTTGGTATGGAAGGCCGCTTCTGGGAGGTTGATGTGCATAGCCTTAAAGCAAAGCTCCTGTTTAATCTGGTTAAGGAGTTGGAAATCAAAAATGCCAAAGAGCATTTCAAAAGCGCTTACACTGCACAGGGGCGGGTTGTTGTGGCCAACAATACTTATGACCAGGAGGAGTTTCTTGGCCGGAGAAATGCCGGGCGGTTGGCCGAGTGGGACGGCAGGAAATGGACAATTATCGAGCGCAATCCCTTCGTGGAGGTCCATGGCAGCGCCTCCGGCGGCACTTACGGTGGTCATACGATTTACGCTGCCGGCTGGACAAAATCGTCTGTTGTGCTTCGAGTGCTCGCCCAGGGTAAATGGCTGCGCTATCTGCTGCCCAAGGCCAGCCATTCCTGGGACCACGCCTGGAACACGGAATGGATGCGAATTCGTCATGCGCAGACCGAACGATTGCTGATGGATGTTCACGGGATGTTCTATGACCTTCCGCCTTTCGCTTATGGCGGTAAGATATGGGGAATTCGTCCGATTTGCAGTCATTTGCGGGTGGTTCCTGATTTTTGCTACTGGCGCGGATTGTTTGTTATGGCTTCTGACCAGATCGACCACGACCAGGGACAGCCGCAATCGGGTCTGTGGTTTGGAAATATAGATGACCTCTGGTCGATGGGTAAGCCCAGCGGCTGGGGCGGGCCCTGGTGGGAAACCCCGGTGAAAGCGGGGCAAACATCCGACCCATTTCTGATGACCGGCTTTGATAAAAAAGTCGTGCATTTTACTCATGACGCGAAGCAGGATGTATGGTTCTGGATAGAGGTTGACTTTCTCGGCGACGGGACCTGGAAGCCATACTCACCGGTTACGGTTCCTGCCAAGAGGGGATACAACTACCATGTGTTTCCGGATGGTTTTTCGGCCCACTGGGTGAGGGTCAGAGTGAGCGAAGATTGCAAGGCAACGGTGTACTTTATGTACAATTAGCATAAGGAATTTTCTCCCGCACCAAAACGTACTTTTCGGACCGCTGTTTTAGCTTCATTAGGAAAACCGGCTTTTCTCGTGGCCGTTTTGGTGCGGGGTAAATTATTTTTCGAGTTTTGAAAAAAGAGTTGACTATGAGCCTAAAGTTAGGCGAAAATTCACCTTTTGAAAAGAAAAAAAACAATCTGGAGCTGTAGAATCTCGTTTGGAGTTCTCGAAGCTGGTATCGAAACTGGAGGCTGGACGCCCGAGCTTCGAGTTTCCAGGGCGAGCATCGATACGAGCATCGACAACCTTAAACGAAAAAGGTCCTTTTTTTCTTTTCAAAGTATGCCTAACCTCGATTTTGCAAAAGTCTTGATTTAGGTAAAAACGTGAAACTATGTAATAGCAGAGGAGTATCAAATATGAAACACGCATCGCGAAAACCAATGGCCGTTGTGGTAAACGCGGCGCTCTTGTTTTGTGCTGTGGCCGCGGTAATTCCAGCATCGGCAGGTGCTCAGGATTTGGCGGCTTTCGAGAAGCGGATGACGGAATTTACATTGGACAACGGCTTGAAATTCCTGGTCCTGGAGCGTCACGAAGCGCCGGTAGTTTCGTTCCACACTTACGCCGACGTTGGTGCGGTTGACGAGGTCAAGGGAATCACCGGTCTGGCGCATCTGTTTGAGCACATGGCATTTAAGGGTTCCAAAACCATCGGCACAAAGGACTACGAAGCAGAAGCCAAGGCGATGGCTAAGATTGACGAGCTGTTTTTGGCAATAAAGGCCGAGCGGAGAAAGGGTGACCGGGCGGATAAAGGACGCCTGGAGGAGCTGCAAAAACAGTTAGAGGAAGCGCAAGAGGAGGTACAAGAATATCTCGTCCATGACGAATTTGAGGAGGCATTTGTCCGGGAAGGTGGTTCGGGTTTCAACGCCTACACCAGTTACGATGCCACCCAGTACATAGTCAGTCTCCCCTCCAACAAAGCCGAACTTTGGATGTCGATGGAGTCGGACAGATTCCTTAATCCGGTGCTGCGGGAGTTCTACAAGGAAAAGGATGTGGTGATGGAAGAGCGGCGACTGAGTACGGAAAGTCAGCCTGTAGGTCGTTTATTAGAGGAGTTCCTGGCCGTCGCGTATAAAGCGCATCCGTATGGTGAGCCTGTAGTTGGGCATATGAGCGATTTGGAAACTCTCACTCGAAGCGAAGCAGAGGTGTTTTTTAGCGAGCACTATGGACCGAGTAGTTTAACAATCGCGATAGTTGGTGACGTGAATCCGCTGGAGGTAAGAGAGCTTGCAGAGAGATACTTTAATCGGATCCCCAGCGGCCTAAAGCCGGACCCGGTGGAGACGGTCGAACCACCCCAGCTTGGCCAACGCCGCGTAATCGTAGAAGACCCGGCGCAGCCCTTTGTCCTGATTGGTTATCATAAACCGAGTATTAACCATCCGGATAATGCCGTGTTCGATGCCCTTACGGACATCGTTGGCATTGGGCGTACATCACGGCTGTATAAAAGCCTGGTCAAGGAAAAAAAGATTGCGGTCGCCGCTTCCGGTTTTCCGGGCATGCCGGGGGACAAATATCCCGGCCTGTTTTTGTTTTATGCCGTACCGGCCAGAGGACACTCAAATCAGGAGTGTGAAGAGGCAATTTACGCTGAAATCGAAAAGCTGAAAAACGAGCTTGTATCTCCCGAAGAGCTGGCCAAGGCAAAGACACGCAGCCGTGCCGGTCTGATACGCCAGCTTGACTCAAACTCAGGATTGGCGGCCCAGTTGACTTTCTACGAGGTCGTCACCGGCGATTGGCGCAATTTGTTTAAGCAGCTCGACGATATCGATAAAGTTCAAGCCGAGGACATTCAACGGGTAGCCAAAGAATATTTTACTACCAAAAACCAAACTGTGGGTATTATCGAGACAACCTTAACCGAAAACTGATTTTAGCAGGAGAAGCAAAATGAGAGCTAATAAATCGTCCCTGAAAATGGTTTTTGTTTTTTCGGCCCTTGCGTTGTGCTTTGTAACTTCGAGTTGTGCCCAAAAATATGCCCTGCATTACAAGGAGTTGACGTATCCTAAGCTGGGTGATATCGAGATTCCGAAGGTCGAGCGAGTTACTTTGGACAACGGAATGCAGTTGTTTTTGCTGGAAGACCACGAGCTGCCGCTCATCAGTATTTCGGCGCGGATTCGAACGGGCTCCGTTTATGAGCCGGCCGATAAAATCGGATTGGCTTCTATCACAGGCAGTGTAATGCGTACCGGCGGCACCACCAGCAAGACCGGTGACGAGATTGACGAGCAGCTCGAGCAGATTGCTGCATCGGTGGAGACCGGCATTGGACTCAATTCGGGCTACGCTTCGATGTCTGTGCTGAAAAGAGATATCGACACGGGGCTGGCGATTCTCGCGGATGTGCTGATGCACCCGGCATTCCGCGAAGACAAAATCCAGCTTGCAAAAATACTACATCGCAGTTCGATTGCCCGCCGTAATGATAATGTCATGGCAATAGCCGGACGGGAGTTTGACAAGCTCATCTACGGCCCGGACAGTGTTTACGCACGCCATACCGAGTACGCCACTATCGACAGCATCAGCCGCGATGACCTGGTGGATTTCCATAAAAAGTTCTTCTGTCCTAATAACATGATGCTCGCGGTGTGGGGCGATTTCGACACTAATAAGATAATTAAAAAAATTGAAGGGGCGTTCGAAGGATGGGAAAAAACCGATATGCATCTACCGAACGTACCGGAAGCTCAGTATGAATTCAGGCCAACGGTGAATGTGGTTTGCAAGGATGATGTCAATCAGTCGAACATCTACCTCGGGCACATCGGCGGCCTGATGAGTGACCCCGATTATTTTGCTTTAATTTTGATGAACCGTATCCTCGGCAGCGGTTTTACCAGCCGTCTGTTCAAAAACGTAAGGTCTCGCGAAGGCTTGGCCTATTCGGTTTTCGGCATCTATTCGGCCAACTTTGACTATCCCGGCGTCTTTTATGTCGGCTGCCAGACCAAATCGGAATCTACCGTCCGGGCCATTCGTGCCATGGTCGAAGAGGTCAAGAAAATGACCGAAAGTGAGGTTACCGATGAGGAGCTGGCCCTGGCCAGAGAAAGCTATCTAAATTCGTTTGTATTCAACTTCGATACTAAGGGCGAAATTGTTAATCGCCTGATGATTTACGAATACTTCGGTTATCCGGCTGATTTTTTACAGAAGACCAAGCAGAATGTTGAAAAGGTAAGCAAGGCGGATGTCCTGCGCGTTGCAAAGAAACATTTGAAGCCTGATATGGTACAAATCCTGGCCGTTGGCCGGCTGCAGGACTTCGACGAACCGCTCTCGGTATTGGGGCCGATGCGCGAGATTGATATCACCATCCCGGTACCCCAGAAATAACAGATCGCCGTGTCGGGCCCTGGCCGCGACACGGCGCGACAGGCTTAACTGTTTCTTGATTT
>CAZLIO010000128.1:0-8148 GCA_964559025.1 uncultured Pirellulales bacterium
AAGCTGCACACCCGTATCTACAACCTCGGCAGCATCAGCCGGGTCGGGTGCGTAGGCGGTTCTGGGTGGAATTGAGAAGCTCCAGACCTCGCCTTTCCAGGGACTGTTCGGCTCGGTGTCATTGACCTCATCGATTCGCCAGTAATATGTCGTGCCCGGAACAAGGCCATCCGGATAGGCAAATCCTGGAAAGCCCGCAACGAAAAACGTATCGGCCTGGTTGCCCCGGAAGGTGCCTTTGGAGCCGTCGTTCACATCGTCAAAATTCTCGCCTAAGTACACATCGTGTGAGACGGCAAAATCGCCCGCCCGCCAGTCAAGACTCACCCACGTATCCGGATACAGGGCACCATCCTCCGGATTGGGCCTCGAGGGAAACGGATATCCTTCTCCCCCACTCAGCATAACAGTCTGAATCTCTTCTTCTGTCAGCGCATGGTTGTAAATCCGCACATCATCAATCAAAGCATCAAGAAATTCAGTTACACTTTTGGCACCGCCGAACCACACATCGCCCGCGCCGGAGGTCGCAATTGTCACGCCAGTGTCTTCATCGATAACGGCACCATCCACATACAATGTTTGGGTGTTCCTATCTGCATCGTAAACACCGGCCAAGTGGAGCCATCCTGTCATCGCTGAGCCCGCATCCATGCGGACGTTGGTGCCGCCGTCACCGCCGTCAAAATGCCATTGATTGCCGGGAGTAACCCATAGGCCATACCAGGGAGACATATCCCTACTTTTGGTGACGATGCCGGCCCAGCTTCCGGGTAATGTCCGTATGTTCAGCCAGAGTGCAATGGTAAGACTATCCGTTGGTTCAAAGACCAGCTCATCAGAGTGTGGTATCTCCACTCTGCCATCAATGCCGTCCACACTGAGCACTCCGCCTCTTTCGGGGTCGTCCGTGAACTGTGCGCCACCTACCAAAGTGCCGTCGTGACCACCGAAGATGTCTTTGGCGTCAACATCCAGCGGCCAATATGCCACCAGATCCGCGGAGGCGTTACTAACCACACCCAGCACCAAAACAAAACAAACCAAACAAATCGTTTTATTACACATAATAATCCTCCTTCCAAAAAAGGTTCAATATGACTACGCTTTGTCTAAATGCCTAATCCGGAGCATAGTCCTTATAGTGCTGCATCCACTCGGGCCATACGGGCGTACGAGCCTTACGTCGATCCTCGGGCCAGCCGCGATACCACCTGAGCCCCCATAGCTCCTTCAATTCAATCGGCCGAACTGAGAAGTCCACAAACACACCATTAATAAAACCGGTGTGCCGATCGATATGGTGCACCAACGGGCAGTTACGTATCTCAGGCTCGTGGCTGTAGTAAGGTCGCATTGCGTAGACCCAGCTGTGTTGTGGGCCGGCCGGAGACTCCTGGTGGAACTTACCATCGAAGTCATTCGTGTACATCGAGACAACCAGGCCCATCTGTTTAAGGTTTGATTGGCAGACGGCTTTTCCGGCCTGCCTCTTCACACGCTGAAGCGCCGGCATTAGTATAGCCATTAAAAGGGCAATAATGGCAATCACCACCAGTAGCTCTATCAATGTAAATCCTTTCCGGGTCTTCACGACTTTCTCCTTCAGCTGCCGCTTTGAGAACAGGCTTTCGATAGCACCAAGCCACAACAAGTGACTCCCGAAAAGGCAAGTCCTCGAACTTGAACTGTGGCTTCCTGAGTGAGACATATTCCCAAAGCGCAACAGCACCTCCAAAAAAGAGCGTCTGCAAGGCTTGCTATTTCCATGATATGTAAAAAGCCACCTTTGGGTCAAGGAGAAAGTACTCAAACTTCAGGATTTTTAAGGTTTTTCCGGGGACAGATTCGATTTTAAGCGTACCGGCTGTATATGATGACACAAGGGGTAGTGGTTGTATGTTTATAAGCCCTTAGCTTCGTCTGGCTTTAATTGTTCGACTTTCTTGCTAAAATTCTCCGGACTAAAGTCTTCAAATTTCTCTTGTGCTTTAGTAATCCATTTAATTACTTTCTGTTTATTTACAACGCCTTCTTCTGGAATCTTTGTTATCGTGACTATTAAGACTTTTATTGCTTTTTCGAAATCAGGTCTCTTTAGCTCAAACTTCATGGCGTATTCTGTTGAAGCTATTTTGATATTATCTTCTAAAGCTTCCTTACACGCCGTCTCCCTTATTTGCTTAAGCTCAGCCAATATTGCTCTGACCTGCTGCGATAATTTAGAAATTTGTTTTTTGATTTCTACTATTTCTTCTTTACTTAATTCTTCGACAGAAAACTCAGTATTTGATTTCTCTACCTTTTCGCCCGCACCATTACAGAGGTTCATTTTAAGAATATCTCTGATCCAAATAATACTTTCACAGCACCCTTTACCATATTTAACAATAAATAAAAAAATTCCAAATATAAGTGCTACAATTATACCTAAAGTCAGCTCAGATATTCCCAGGGGCATAGCTGTTGCTGATAAAGTTATTAGTAAGATAATGGTCAATATCTTCGCCATTGGGCACTTTAGCTTAGGTTACTATGGATACTTCAAAATAGGTCCGTAACATTTATTCTCTTATATAAAGTATCATCGGCTGTATCTTTGGCATAATTTAACAATAATCAAGCCGGAGCGTTCTTGTTTGTATGCGGTGAAGACGAACTTTTTCGGTGGGACACCAGTCCTTACGTGGTGGAATTCGAAGCCACTTGTTTTCATTGTAAGATTTACATCTCTTCTCAACGATGGTCCCCCTTGCTTCCGGCTTTGCCGGCGCAATTACACTTTGTCCCCTTGGGTTGCATTGTTGGTCGCTCTTACCCTTTCTCAACGAAGGAGATTGCGCCGGCATGGCACACATCCTGGCATGTGGAGCAGCCGGTACACCGGCGGGGATCCACAATGGCCTTTTGGTCTTCCAGAGTTATAGCATAGCAATGGCCGATCCGCTCGCATCGGCCGCAGCCGTCGCACAACTCCGGCTCAACCTGCGCATACGCTTCCTTGAGTGTGAGTTTGTCCGCCGGGGCGATGGCTTCGACAACGAGATCCCGAAAATCTCTGTACGATTGGTAGCCGTGACGGACCATGAACTTCTCGATGTTCTTGAGCAGGCCGGAGAGAAAACCGAATCCGTGGAGCATCACTTCGGTGCAGATGCCGATCATGTCGGCGCCGCACATCATCATCTGAACGGCATCGAGATAGTTGCGCACGCCGCCGGTGCCGAGGATGCAGGGTACGGAGCCGACCTTCTTGCGGATTTCGAAGACGTCGCGAAGGGCCAGCGGCTTTACCCACCCGCCCGAGAAACATGCCATCGAGGGCTCGACCTGAAACCGGAACGGGCCACGGCTGGGATCGTGGATATCGAACTCGGGTATCGCCAGGCGATTGGCGGTAGTGCCGACCACACTGGCCCCGTTCTCGAAACAGGCTTGGGCGACCTCGGCAATCCTGCCACCCTCAGGAGTAAGCTTCACGAAGACCGGCACGTCAACGGCGTCCGCAATGATTCTGGTTGCCATGCCTACAATCTCCGCGTTCTGTCCGAGACTGGCACCGGATTGAGCGGTGTGCTCTTGCTCGCCCGAAACCTTTAAATTGAAGGACATGTTTGGGCAGCACATGTTCAGTTCCAGGCCGTGCGCGCCCGCCTCGACAAATCTCCTCGCCATATCCACCCAGCCGTCCATCCCCTTTTCGCCCGCATAGGCGATATTCGCCAGGATGATTAGCTCTTTGGTCTGCTTTCTGCCCTGCTCGGTGAGTCTGATGGCTTCCTCAAGGGTCAGCCGCTTCTCGGCGGAGAAGGCCAGGTATTGCTCCTGCTTCCACCACCTGTATCTGGGATCCAGATTGATGTACGGTGCAGGTTCGATGGCGAGTTTTAGGCTGGCGCCGCCCCACCCGCACCGTTCGGCCTCGACGAGCTGCGTGATATGCTTCGTCGCGGGGCCGGAAGCGACCACGAACGGGTTGCGGAACTTTAGTCCTGCTACTTCAAAGGACATCGTAAATAGCCTTCCTGCGACAGACAATCCTTGGCAGATTATCAGTCATTTCGAGTCGGTAAGGGATTCAGGATTTCATCCTTTTCCCAAAAGGTACTTCTCAAGCAGCTCTTTACCGCGTTTGATCTCTTCCCGACCGCTTGACTCAATACCATACCAGCCTCTGTAGCCGGAATCCCGGCAGAGCTTTATCATCTTAGCTGTCTGCTCCTCTGTCGGCTGGTTTCTGTATGACAATCCGCCGGCGTAAGGGAGCATCTTCCTCAGATACTCATAGTTGTCGAATCCTCCGCCGGGACTTCTCCAGTCGGGGTATGAGCCGAAATACGGATTATCAATCCTCTTGAATAGTGAGACCATCCAATCGGCATCGTTTGACAGCCCACCGTGGTTCTCAATCAGCACACGTCTGCCGGCAGTTGCAGCATACTCCAGCAGACGATTATAGCAGTCTGCCGCCCACTCAAGCGCCTGATCCTTGGGGGCATTCTTCGGGCCGCGGCAATTGGTCCTGATGGAATGGCAGCCAAGGTACTTCGCTATATCCACCCACTTACGGTGGTTTATGGCGGTCTGGATCCGTTCAGCCTTGCTCGGATCGCACGTCTCTCCTTCGTCATCCACCATTATGAGAACCATCGTGACGTCGTACTTCTCAGCATTGCGCCGCAGGTTCCGCAGGTAGGAGTAGGTCGGCAGCTCAAACAGAGTGCTGACGAACTCAATTCCATTGATGTCAAAATCCTCCCTGGCAATTCTTGGAAAATCCAGATTCTTCCACTTGCCCTCTCGTATTTCACGAACCAGGGCCCATTGAGCGATAGAAATATCATCTTTGGGTTCCCGCAAGGCGGGGTCCCTTTTCACAGCTCCCGGCGCAGCATTAACTTCTGTATCTTTTGCCAGTACTAAGCTGCCAAGACCGGCTCCGACTGCAATTGATCCGCTCAAGAATTTCCTTCGATTGATCCCTTTCATGGCTATCCTTTCGTTATTTCCAGAACTAATTTCTTGTTGGCTCCAGCAGGTGTCCCTACCAAAAATTCGGTCCTTCTCTATTTGCATAGAATTATAGCAAAATGGACAACAGCAATTGTATCTAAGTTCATCGCTTCTTGAAAGACAAATTTTGTGGTTAGGAAAACATGGAAAACAACAAGATAGGTATGTAAAATGGAATCCCGTCACGTCTCTGGCAATAGAGAGATGGAATATGAAGACCGAAGAGATGAAAATGACAATTAGTTCTCAACCGGCATTGGACTTCTATATTTGAGGTGTACGGATGCTTGCATGGCCCGATATTGTAATAATCATAGGTTATTTTGTAATCGTTTTGGGGCTGGGTGCGTATTTGACCAGGTATATAAAATCCCAAGAAGATTTCTTTCTTGCCGGGAGGAAGATGCCCTGGTGGATAGTAGCCTGTTCTTTGCAGGCGACAGACATAGGGCCGGAAACCTACATAGGCGTTACCGGAATAGTCGCCGCGACCGGATTGGCATGGTTGAATTATGATTGGCTGCCTGCTTGCGCCATTCCCTGTATAATTTCGGCATGGTTTTTTGTCAGGCATTATCGGAGAAGCGGAGTCTATACGATACCTGAATTCATCGAGAGAAGGTACAATGCTCCCATGAGGGTGTTGTGGAGCGTGTTGTTCATCGTAGTGAGAACACTCACCTTGGGAGTAGTAATCTATACTATGGCTTTGCCGCTGTCATTGATTGTCGGATGGCCCTGGTGGCTTTCGCTGTTAGTGGCTGCGGGAGTTACGGGTGCCTACTGCTTCCTGGGTGGTCTAACTGGCGTTATGATAACAGATGTTCTCCAGTTCATTATTATGACAGTCTGTGCCGTAGGGCTAATCGTCTTTTCTTTACGTAAGGTCGGCGGATGGGAAGGCTTGCATTCTGCATTACCACGCCAAATGTTTCATGTGGTATTGAGCAGGACCGAGGGCACCGCAGACACATGGTGGGGAGCAATGTTCATAGGCACGCTCTCTCTCGGTTTGGCCTATTGGTGTACCGATCAAAATACTCTACAGAGAACGTTTGCCTGCAGGAGCGATGCGGAGGCGAGAACCGCATTGGTGGTAGGGAGTATCGTAAAGTATCCGATGACATTCATATGGGGGCTTGTTGGTCTTTGTGCAGCGGTATTGTTCGCGGATGTGATTGTGGAAAATCCGGACAATGCCATGCCAAAAATCGTAACTTCGCTGCTACCGGTCGGCACCGCTGGTGCCGCGATCACCGCACTTTATGCGGCGGGAATGTCATCCTGTGATTCATTGCTCACTTCCATGTCGACAGTTTTAACCAGGGACATATATCAAAGGTTTTTGGTAAAGGACAAACCGGATATGCACTATGTCTGGGCAGGAAGAGTGTCTATAATTTTGATTTTGATTTGCGGCACACTATTCGCAACCGTGGTTTTTCCCGTTTTTGGTGCAGCGTACATTGCATGGCAGTCTGTGCTTTCGTATATACAATTTCCGTTATTTGCAACCCTGGCCCTTGGCATATTCTACAAGAAAGCAACCGCCTTGCCGGCTTTTATCGGCTTATTAACAGGTTCGGTGTCAGCCTTTGTTCTGGATAGGTTTGTTGGGCCGGTTCTGATGCCATATTGGTGGTCATTTGTATGGGCCGGATGGGTGGGAGGCGTCCTAACAGCGGCAATAATTATTTGTGGCAGCCGTTTCACGAAACCATATTCCCAGGAGAAGTTAATGGGTCTGTGCTGGAGAACTATTGAAGAAAAGAAAGAAACAACAAAGTTAATAATCGACTGGCGCCTCTGGAGTATCGTGTCCCTCATCGTGGGAGTATCCTTAACATTGATATTCTGGTTGGTTTTATAGGTGAAAATATGGAAGACATGAATCAAAGGAAAGCGTTAGGGATAAGCCTGAAAGCATTTGCCCTACTGATGATCGCAGTCTGCTTCATATATGAAATGGTCACACCGTCCGTTAAATTCTTAAGTCTTTGGTTTTCTTATCTCGTTGGGGCCGTCCTTTATGCTATAGGACTTCTGATGACTTTCGTATAGAATTGGAAGAATAAGTTGAAATCCATAGCGGTCTTCGGGTATCATTAACC
The DNA here is from genome assembly GCA_964559025.1 of uncultured Pirellulales bacterium. Taxonomy (GTDB): domain Bacteria; phylum Planctomycetota; class Phycisphaerae; order Sedimentisphaerales; family Anaerobacaceae; genus NIOZ-UU13. Next base: position 7,125 of record CAZLIO010000128.1, read on the forward strand.
ATGTGATCGCCTTCGGTATGGCTCAACTGTGCCGGACCGGGAATGTGGGTAATAGCTAACTGATTAAATGGAGGTCTACAACCGATGAAATTATGGCACATAAGACTTTTTCTTTTCGCAGCTTATCTAATAGCGCGGCCTGTCTGTGTTTATTCAGATGAGAACTGGCTACAGTTCAAATACGATTGTCGGCATTCGGGAAACGTGCCCAAAAGAAGCCTGAACACACCACTGGGTTTGGTTGGCGCGGTTCCATTAACGGATGCTATCTTCACGTCGCCGGTGGTGGCGGGTGGACGTATTTATGTGGTTGATGGAGCAGGAGTTGCATTTTGTCTTGATGCTGCCACGTTGAGCGTTGATTGGAAATTTCCAAGTGGCGGCGGCAAAGCAAACTGCAATAATGTATCGTCACCAGCCATCACAGAAGGTTATCTTCATTTTGGCACGATGGCCGGTTCCTATTACGTATTAGACACGGCCAGTGGAGCCGTTGTGAAAGAAATCACCTGCAGTGGGCCGATTTTCAGCTCCCCGGTCGTGGCCAATGGCCGGGTTTATTTTGCCACGCTTGGCTCACGAGTCTATGCCCTTGAACCTGACGGCACTATTTGCTGGGTCTGGGACTTCGTCAAAGAGCGGCTCGGTTTTACTGCAAATCGTTGGAGCGGCCAGGATTGGCGGAAGCACAAGGGAGCGCGGGTGACACGGAATGAACAGTTCTGCTGTTCGAGGGACCTGGTGGCATATAACAAGACGCTCATCATCCCCGCCGGCGGCTCGGTTGTATGGCTGAAAGACATCGGAGATAGTGCTGAGGTTCAGGCAGTGCACGAGCCCCGCAATACCACCCTTGGACTGAGTATTGGTGAAAATGGAACGGTCTATCGGCAATGGACTCTCTTGGACAACGGCGGTAGAGTCGATACACTGCAGCTTGGTGACAAAAAGGTACAGCGTGACTATGTTCGCGGGACTGGGACGAGCACGCGGGGCGGGCTGCTGAGTTTCTGTTCTGTCAGTT
>CAZLIO010000129.1:0-4769 GCA_964559025.1 uncultured Pirellulales bacterium
GTTAATTGGTGAGTGGTTAATTGGTTAATTGACTACTCACCACTCACTACTCACCAATTAACGAGTTATTGTTTCAAATTTCGACCCAGCAACGCCGGGTTTGGATCGACACCCGCCGCTGGCGGGTCGAGTTTCGGATTTATATAAGATGCGAGTATTTATAGCGATAGATATCGATGAGCAAATCAGAAAGGCCCTGGGCAGCCTGCAAAACGAGCTGCGAAGCAAAGTCGATATTAAAAAAAGCGATGTCAAATGGGTAAATCCAGATAATATACATCTGACATTGAAATTCTTAGGTGAGATTAAAGACCAAGAGGCCGTCGATGTCTGCAACATAACCAAGGAGGTCGCGGGCCGACACGAGAGCTTCGAGCTGGATGTAGAAACGGTCGGCCATTTCGGCGGCAGAAGCGCCAGAGTTTTATGGGTTGGCACAGGACAGAATTGCGAAAATCTGCTACAATTACAAAGCGACCTTGAGCAGCGATTGGCCTCGGCCGGCTGGCCCAAGGAAACAAGAAAATTTTCAGGCCATCTGACCCTCTGCAGGGTGAGAAACTCAAAGGCAGGTGTTAAACTGGCGCAAGTGACCGAAGAATACAAGGATTTTAAGCTCGGAACTATCCCGGTTGACTCGGTCTTGGTATATCAAAGCCAGCTAACGCCGAAAGGCCCTGTTTATACCGTGCTGGGAAATTACGGATTGCAATAGCCTCAATTTTGCAGAACTCATTTAACTCTTACGAAATAGGAGAAAAGAAAAATGGCAAAGACAAAAAGAATTCAGGCAGCATCCAAAGGCAAGATAGAGCGTTTGAAACCCGAAGCGAGCGGCAAGGAAACCGCCCTGCAGCGTGTGATTGCACAGATAGAAAAGCAATACGGCCAGGGCGCTATTATGCAGATGGACGAGCACAGATACGCCAGGATTGAGGGCATACCCACCGGCTCATTGTCACTGGATTTAGCCCTCGGCGGAGTGGGCATCCCGCGCGGCAGGGTTGCCGAATTGTTCGGCCCGGAGTCGTCCGGCAAAACGACACTGGCACTTCACGTCATTGCCAACGCCCAGCGGGCAGGCGGCGTGGCGGCGTTCATCGATGCCGAACACGCCCTGGATACGACCTGGGCCAAAAGACTCGGTGTCGATGTCAGCAGTCTGCTGGTCAGCCAGCCCGATACGGGTGAGCAGGCTCTTGATATCACCGAGATGTTAATAAGCTCCAATTCCATCGACGTCATAGTTATTGACTCGGTCGCCGCACTGACACCGAAGGCAGAAATTGAAGGCGACATGGGCGACGTGCACGTGGGACGGCAGGCAAGGTTAATGAGCCAGGCGATGCGAAAGCTCACCAGTATCATTAACAAGAGCAAAACCGCCCTTGTCTTCATAAATCAAATCCGCATGAAAATCGGTGTTATGTTCGGCAACCCGGAAACCACACCCGGTGGAAGGGCGCTGAAATTTTACACCTCCGTCCGAATCGACCTGCGACGAATATCAACCATAAAGGACAGTACCGGCGCCGTCGGCTCCAGGGTCAGGGCCAGGGTGGTAAAGAACAAAATCGCACCGCCCTTCCGCGACGCGGAGTTCGATATTATGTTTGACAGAGGAATCAGCTACGAGGGCGATTTACTCGACCTGGCCGCCGGCTGTGAGGTCGTCGAAAAAAGCGGCGCCTGGCTAAACTACGGCAGTATGCGGCTCGGCCAGGGCAGAGAAAACGCTAAAAAATTCCTCACTGAAAACAAGGATTTATGCGAGGAATTAAAAAACAAAATCCTCGTCGCCAAAGGCCTGACAATTGACTATTGACTATTACTGCTAAGTGACTCTCGAAAGACTAAACGAAATACTATGTCGACTGCAAAGCAAATAAGAAACGGCTTTATAGATTTTTTCAAAAGCAAAGACCATGAATTCGTCCCCAGCTCACCCATAGTCCCTATCGGCGATGAGACCCTGCTTTTTGCCAATGCGGGAATGAATCAGTTCAAGGATATTTTCCTCGGATTAGCCGCTCCCCAGTACCCACGGGTGGCCAACACTCAAAAATGCCTGCGGGTCAGCGGTAAACACAATGACCTTGAGGAAGTTGGCAAAGACACCTACCACCACACATTTTTTGAAATGTTGGGCAACTGGTCGTTCGATGATTATTTCAAGGCCGAGGCAATCCAATGGGCCTGGGAGCTTTTTACTAGCGTTTGGGGTATCGAGCCGGACCGATTGTGGGCGACTGTTTTTGGTGGCGACTATGCCGAGGGGCTGCCGGAAGATGAAGAGGCCGCAAACTTATGGACCAAAGTAACTTCAATACCCGCCGAGAAGGTCCTTGCCTACGGCAGAAAAGATAACTTCTGGGAAATGGGGGAGACCGGCCCCTGTGGGCCCTGCAGTGAAATACATATCGACCTCGGCCCTGAAATGTGTGATATGAAAAATGTCCCGGGCCACAAGTGCCGGGTCAACGCCGGCTGCGCAAGATACATTGAGCTATGGAACCTTGTCTTCATACAATTCAATCGTCTGGGCGACGGCAAACTTGTGCCGCTTTCAGCAAAATACGTTGACACCGGTGCAGGCCTGGAAAGAATCGCAGCAGTAATGCAGAACAAAAAGAGCAACTACGATACCGACTTATTTATGCCGATAATCGATTGCACAAGTGACATCACGGGCCACAAATATACATCGAAGCTCGGCAACAAAACCGACAATGCCTTCAGGGTAATAGCCGACCATATTCGTTCACTTGTCTTCGCGATAACCGATGGAGCGATTCCATCCAACGAAGGCAGGGGGTACGTGATTCGCCGAATACTTCGCCGGGCTTCGAGGTTCGGCAGAGAATTAGGAATGCACGAGCCGTTTATTTACAAGCTCGTGCCGGTGGTTGTAGATTGTCTGGGCGAGGCGTTCGGCGAAATAACCGAAAGAGCGGACTACGTCTCAACGGTAATCGAATCCGAAGAGGCGAGCTTCGGCAGAACGCTTGACAGGGGCATCGAAATCTTCAACACCGCCGCCAGGCGGGCACAACAATCAATAAACAAGATTATCAACGGCGAAGATGCTTTCCGGCTCTATGATACATACGGCTTCCCGCTTGATTTGACCGAGCTTATGGCCGAAGAACGCAACCTGAAAGTCGATACTGCAAAATTTGACGAACTAATGGAAGAACAAAGGCAGCGGGCAAGGGCAGCACAGAAAAACGATTCTCTGGTAGTAACGCTGGCTGACACCGAACTGCCGGCAACCGAAGATGCTCATAAATACCATACCGATAGCTGCGACAGCAAACTGATCGGCTGGATAGATAATGGAGGTTTCAAAAACCAGGGCCAAATTGAGACCGGCGCTGAGGTTGGGATTATTCTTGACAGAACCTGCTTCTACGCCGAGGCGGGCGGCCAGGTTGGCGACTGCGGCATTATAAAATCGGAAAACGCTAAATTTGTGGTTGAAGACACCGCAAAAAAAGCCAATTGTATCATCCACCGAGGCAAAGTTGTCGAAGGTTCGTTCAGCGTCGGCCAAAATGTAAAGGCAATCATCAGCAAAGACAGATCTGCAACAAAGAAAAACCATACCGCCACCCACCTGCTCCAGTGGGCGCTGCAGCAGGTGCTCGGCAAATCAGTCGCCCAGCAGGGTAGTTACGTCGGCCCGGACTATTTGAGATTCGACTTTACCTATCCCAAAGCACCAACCACCAAGGAGCTAAAAAAGGTTGAGGATTTGGTCAGAGAAAAAATCGCCTCCGACCTGCCTTTAACCTGTGTGGTGATGCCAAGGTCGGAGGCGGAAAAACTGGGGGCTATGGCACTATTCGGCGAAAAGTATGGAAATGAGGTCCGAGTAGTGGCTATCGGTACGGCAAACGAAACACTGCTTGAAGAAGCTTTTTCGCGAGAATTCTGCGGCGGGACACACTGCGATAATACGGGACAAATAGGCGGCTTTAAGATAATCAAAGAAGAGAGCATCTCCGCCGGCGTCCGCAGGATTACCGCGCTGACCGGCACCGGCCTTAACGCTTGTCTCGAAAAAGCAAGTGACATCGTCGATGAGCTTTCAGCGATGCTGAATGTCCCCTCCGAGGCACTTGTTGACAGGGTCGGCCAGCTGATAAAGGACAATAAAAAGCTCTCCAAAGAGCTCAGGTCTGCGGCCAAGGCATCCGGCTCCGACGTTATGGCCGAGGCAAAACAGCTTCTCCAAAAGTGTGAAAAAATCAATGAATCCTCCATAATCATCGGCCGACTGCAGAACACACATATCGAGCAGGCGCGGGAAGCTGTCGATATGCTCAAGAAAAAGGCAAAATCTGCCGCTATCGTCCTGGGCTTTGAGGACGACGACAAGGCAACACTTCTGGCGGGTATAACTGATGACCTCATTAAGAAGGGGTTAAAGGCCGGTGACATCGTCAAGGCAATCGCGCCGATAATTGATGGCGGCGGGGGAGGCCGGCCTCAAATGGCACAGGCCGGCGGAAAAGAACCAAAAAAAATCAACGATGCCCTCAAAAAAGCCAGTGAACTGATAAAAGAAAAATTAGTATCCTGACAATTATGATTTTTGCAGGCCAGCTAAATAATCCCCAGTGAAACTGGGGGCTAAATATATTTTTTAATACGGCAAAACCGCAAAATATTCAGGCAGGATTGAAAGTGGGTGAAGCGGGCTCTTTTATCAGGTTTTACTGCGACAACTGCGGCTACAAATCCACCGTCTCCGAAAGCTACGCAGG
>CAZLIO010000129.1:4869-8131 GCA_964559025.1 uncultured Pirellulales bacterium
CTTTGATGAGCGCAAGCTGCCGTGGCTCATAGACATATTTCTATATCCATTCAGCGTACCGGGCTTGAAGAATCTTGCGATTTTCATCGGAGTACCGCTGTTAATCAATATTCTATGGATGATTCTTCCTATCCAGCTATCCTGTCTTTTCAGTCTTGTCACTATAGTTACTAATGTTGTTATTTGCCTCTATATATACTGGTATTTTACCGAATGCGTCCGCGATAGTGCCGATGGTGGGGTGCGAGCGCCTGAGGGATTAGGTTCGACTCCCGGTTTTATGGGTATGTTCTGGCAGGCGGTGAACGTAATTGGTTGTCTTGCGATTTTCTTTGCGCCGTTTGGTCTTTACATGCTGTACGCCGGGAGAGCCGACATAATTTTCTGGCTGTTACTAATCGTTGCGGTCTTCCTTCTTCCGATGGGCTTGTTGGCCACTATTATGTTCGACTCGGCTATCGGCCTTAACCCTCGTCTGCTCATTCGCTCAATATCCTGTACGTTTTTCCCATACTGCGGGATTGTTTTATTGTTTGTTACACCGGTTGTGTTAATCGGTATGCTCTACACGGAAGTGCAGGAATCGCGGCTTTGGAGTTTTATCATTCGTTCTGTCGTTACCTATTTAGCATTGGTAGGTGCTCACATTTTAGGGCGGTTCTACTGGCGGAATCAGGAAAAATTCAACTGGGACCTGCAGGCTGAAAAGTAGTCGCAGCTAATTCGGATTGAATAAAATCGGCCGTAAGGCGTCCTGTTCAATAGAGCGGTTTTATAACACCACCAAATGCAGGGCCTAAAAAGGGAGGCTTAAAAAGTGGCTAAGGCGGATTCGACAATTAAGTTTCACTGCAACAACTGCGGCCGGAAATTCAGTGTCCCCCAAACACACGCGAGCAAAAAAGGCAAATGCCCAAAATGCAAGAATATAATTGTTGTGCCAAAAATACAAACCACCAGCTCCGTCACAGAGCCAACCAATGCCGGAGCTGCCGAAGTCAGCTCGAAAAGCTCCTCTTACGATTCGGCTCTGCTGGATATACCGCAAAAAGACAAAATTCAGGACCTGCCCATCAACCATAATGAGATATCCGGAAGCAGCGCCGAATATAATCAGGAGCCTGAAGAAGAATCGGCGGAAGAAACCACCACCTTGTACAGGCTGCCGCGGTTTGTCGATATGTTTCTTTATCCGATAAGCACCTCAGGCCTGGTTAATTTGGTCATTCTTTCTTTTTTACCTCGAATGTTACCGCCGTTAGCCCATCTTAATTATTGGATCCACCCTTCTCCTTCACTGGCAATTGTAGTAATCTTAGTAGGATATTTGATTTACTGCGTCTCAGATTATGTTCGCGACAGTGCCGACGGAAATCGACGTGCACCAGACATCGAATTATCGCTGAGCATACTACTGAACGCATGGGAACTCATCTGGCTAATATTTAGCACGTTTGTTTGCATTGCCTTCTGCGTCGGCCCATTATTGGCATATCTTATTATCAATAAACAGACAGATACAATCTTTTGGATTCTGGTAGCATACGGAATCCTTTTTTTGCCAATGGTGCTGCTGGCAGTGGTCTTGTTCGATTCTCTTCGGGCACTAAATCCAATACTAATTATCGCTTCGATGCTTAACGTTTTTCTTCCTTACTGTGGTCTGGTTCTGCTCTTTTTCGTGGTTTGTGGGCTGATAGCCATAATAATAGTAATTATGCCGCAATCATGGATTATAAGTTATATCCTAAGCGCGGTTTGCATTTACCTGACAATAGTGATGGCCCATGTATTAGGGCATTTCTGTTATCAATACAAAGAAAGGCTCAACTGGGAAGTGTAGCTTTTTGCGAGGCGCTCTAATCCTCCTGTCGAATTCTTATACTTTTTGCGTGGGCATCGAGGCCTTCAATTTCTGCTAGCCGAATAATGTCCTCCGCACTTTCAGCAAGCTTCTCCTTACCATACTCAATTATACTTATAGACTTTACAAAATCATTGCTTGTAAGCGCACTGGAGAACCTCGCCCCCCCTCCCGTTGGTAATGTATGACTTGGCCCGGCCCAATAGTCGCCAACAGCTACCGGCGAGTATTCACCTATGAATATCGCACCTGCGTTTTCGATTTTGTCGGCGATTTCTCTGCTTTCGTCTCCACATTGAATCTGCAGATGCTCAACTGCAAATTCGCTTGCCTTATCAATAGCATGATCTAAGTTATTAAATACGGCAATTCCGCTGTATTGTTTCAGGCATTCGCTTGTTTCATCTGCTCTACTTAGTTGGCCGACCTGCTTTTTAAGCTCACCCAGGATTTTCTCGCCGACTTCGTCTGAATCTGTAAATGCCAAAGCGCTACCTGGTGCGTGTTCAGCCTGGCTGAGCATATCTGCCGCCACCCAGACAGGGTTAGCTTTATCATTTGCGATTATCAATACTTCGCTTGGCCCGGCTATTGAGTCAATTCCAACCTCACCAAAAAGCAACCGTTTTGCGGTCTGAACCCACATATTGCCTGGACCAACGATTTTATCAACTCCTCTGATTGTATCCGTTCCCGTTGCCAAAGCTGCTACTGCTTGAACACCACCAATACGATATACCTCATCGATTCCGAGTTCGTGACACGCGGCCAAGATAACAGGGTGGATACTTCCGTTGTATCTCGGCGGTGAGACTACGGCAATCTCTTTGACGCCCGCGACCTGTGCGGGTACAACCGTCATTATCACAGTGGAAGGCAGCGAAGCTGAAGCTCCGGGAACGCAAATACCAATTCTCCTGATAGGAGTATATTTGATGCCGGTTTCTCCCGAAAGATTCGATTTGTCCCCAATAAATATCTTGGCTTGGTATTTCCGTACGTTCTCAATCGCCTGGCGAATCGATGTTAAAAGGTCTTTGTCAATTTCAGTGTGGGCTATTTTCAAATCTTTCTTTGAGACCAGAAACTCATGAGGAGTCAAATCAACTTTGTCAAATTCCCTTGTATATTTTGTAACAGCCTGATCACCGTGTTCAAAAAAGTCATCGATAATTTTAGCTACTTTTATACCTTCTTTACTTCTGGGATTAAACGTCGGGGCCTGACATATTGCCATGCGAAGTTGTACTAATCTATCACTGAAATCTGGTTGGCTATGTAAAATCAGAATTTGGTCGAGCTCGTGGGGCACGGTTGGCTCCTTTATCTGTCGAAGTTTTGATGGCTGTAAATGCGTGTTGACTTCTGCAGCAGCAGGTAGTTTTCGCCTTTGTACTT
>CAZLIO010000130.1:0-4844 GCA_964559025.1 uncultured Pirellulales bacterium
GAAAACGTGCGGTTCTCCGCTATATCTATCCCATACTGGCGGTTTATGTTAGCCTGCTGGCTAACAAGTGGGTATTTTAACAATATTACAAACAAAAGTCAATAAAAAAATGACCAAAAAAGCACTTTTTTTGCCCACCTTTTACCAAGTGAGATGCTGGCTGATCGTTAGTGATGAGTGTGCTAAAGTGAACTAAAGTGCCTAAAGTGAGCTAAAGTTGGATTCTTGATGCTGGATGCTTGAAATCTGTCTCCTCTCTCTGCTAAGCCGACCACACATAGTGCAGCATTTCGCACAATTTATCTTAAGTTGATATCTCAGTAATCAGACCTACTTCTTGGGCTATTGGAGTATACAAATCTACATCAGTAACGGGTGTGCTGATTGTGATAATCAGAGAGTAACGAGTTTGTTTTTCTACAAATCCCAAATGTTTTCGTTCTCTCCACCAGCCTGTTACAGGAAAAACAGCTACCTGGCCACATCGTGCTAATTCTTCTGCGGATGAAGTACACCAATCACAGTGAATCGAGCCCTTTGTCCTTAAACGGACACCAATCGACCAGTTGATAGGATCACTTGTTGAAGGGCGCCCCTCTTGGTCTTCTTCCCACTCTTGTCTGCTTATTCTCTGTCTGAATTGATATTCAGTTTCAGTCGGACCCCTCAACGCGAAACGTAAGCCATGTGAAGCATATCTGAATTTTTTTCCCCAGCCTCGACCCGCAGGACTTGGCTCAATAAAGTATGAGAGGGTTATCTTGACAGTAACATCTTGGTCATGTATCTCCTCAAGAGATGCTCTTGGCCAAGGGAGAGAATGAAGTATGAAGTGATTTGTCTTAGCTTCTTTTCCATCAAGCTTATATGGCTGAATAGTCCCTTGATGGACGAGCGATACACAGTTTTCGACAGTGTATCGTGCCCGGTCCAGATTCGGAACACCATAGCCAAAACAACGAAGTCGGTGATGTCGATCTTCTTCACGGTCACCCGATATCTGCTGATTCATTTCATCAGTCCAGTCTGCTGAATGAACCAGAAGCCCTCGAATTGTCTCTGGCCAAAGTTCTGGATAGTCCGCCATAAGGATAGCCGCTAAACGTGCGGCTTGAGCAGTTGCTGCGCTGGTGTCACTTGACCATGTCAGCAAGCGACCTGTGGGATCGAGAGAAGTTGTCAAAAGTGCAAGGTCTCCACAGCCATCCACTCTTCCAGAAGGCAAACGTGCATAATTTCCACCCTCCATTACTATATCGGGCTTCAACGGCCATGTTTTGTCTTCCCATGAATCTGATGTCCGGCTTGATGGGCACAACCCACCTCGTGCTGAAAGCGGTTGATATCCATCAAAATCTTTTGAACGAATTTGTACCCGATCTGTAAATGCACCAACCGTTAATGCGTTCCAGCTTTGCCCCGGATCTTCCACACTGCTTACGAGATTGCTTTCTGGATAACTATAGTCAGTTCTTGTCATGATATCTCGGATATTGCCAGCAGCGATTACATAAAGTCTCTGGAAGTCATCCAGTTTTCCTGAAGCATGCTGGTCAATAGCTCCCGACCATGAACTTGGACGACCATGGTCTCGACCCTCATCATTTGAGGTAACTGGAAGACAAGCAACGCGACTACGTTGTGCAGCTTGAGTTTCGGCCTTAGATAAACACTCCTGGGTAACATAACCCCAAGTATCTTCTGGGTGGGGCTGGTTGCTGTGAAGCATACGAACAGATTCTAAGCGGTGTGTTAGACTAATACGTTGATTTCCAGCTAAGAGTTCAGGAAGCTTATCTCCAAAGATAGCTAAACCAGCCATCTCAGTTCCATGTGATTCAGTATGGTCAACTACCGACCATTCAGGGTCATAAGCTTGTGCATCATCGTCAGTTATAAGAGGTCTTAAAAGAGGATGTTCTATGTGAACTCCAAAATCTAATAAACACACGGCTGGAGCGTTCGCATTAGGTAAAACGACTCGCTCAGCTAAATCATTTACGAATGATCTCTGGTCTTGAGCACTAAGGTTGAGGAATTCAGTTGGAATCTCCTTGGCTTTTCGGAATTCAGCAATACGGTCAAGGAGAGGCACAAAAATTTGCGTCCATTCCTGAGCTGAACCATGAGCCAAAAAAACGAGCCTTTCTGGAAATTTGATTGGATTTTGACTTATCCGAAGGTTTGAATCTGCTGTAGTAGCAACAAATGAGGCAAAAGCATCATCGGGATTTTCTGATGGTGTTACACGTATCCATACTTCCCACCATATACGTTCAGTATTTGAGCTTGGAAACAGGCTTTCATCATCTGTCCAGAAAGAACGCAAGACAGGAAATCTTATTCCGCTAATCCCGGCAACAAGATCCTCATTCTTAGGACGATTGCCTCGAGTGTTTTCTCTTTCGTATCGTTCAATCTTTCTTACGAAATTTGCCAGTCTCCCTTCTGGCACATAGATTGTTGCATGGATTCGATTGCCCAGCCGTTTAACAGAACGTACTTCTATCCCAGAGCGAAGATATTCAAGGCTCTCAATCTTAAGTGCATAATCTTGTTCTCCAATGATTTCCAAACAAAGGTCATGGATTATGTGCCTAGTTTCTTCCGCATGGGCGTTTGCAAAGTCTCTTGCTTGATCGACATCGCCTAGCAGTTTTCTTGCATGGACTCGACGGTCTCTCGGTGGAGTCGAAAACTCACCGCCGCCTCTGTGTGTCGATGTGTAATTACGTTCTCGGCCTGGTTCATTGATAATAATGTGTTTGTGTTGAGCCATTCAGCTTTCTCTCCCTCACTTTGAATTCTTTTTAGGACGACCCCGTTGAATTAGTGCCCGTTTAAGCTCAATCGTTCGGACTTGTTTCCTCTCATCCAAAACCGCGCCTTTAGCCGCATCCTCACAAGCCTTCACAATGTCGGCATGTGTCATCTGTTCAGCAGTTTCAAGAATAGTTTTCCAGCCAAGTTGTCTTATTGAAAAGTTGCTAAGACGATTTTCGATTAGTTGATGAATCATCGAGGAAGTTGGTAGATTATACCTTAGTGTATCGTCGAAACGCCGAAATAGTGCATTATCAAGGAAATCTTCGAGGTTGCTGGCCGCAACAATAATGCTCATAGATTTATCTTCTTCAAGAAATACAAGAAATGAGTTGAGAACCCGCCGAATTTCTCCTACATCCTGCCCGGTGTGCCTGTGCGCTCCGATTGCATCAAATTCATCGAAAAGGTAAACAGCACGTGACTGTTTCATTGATTCGAAAATAAGTCGAAGTTTCGCTGCGGTTTCCCCCATGAATTTTGTGATTAAGATATGAAACTGAACAGTCAGAAGAGGCAGATTAAGCTCTCCGGCTAATGCAGCGGCAGTCATTGACTTACCACATCCCGTGGGCCCAACAAGTAATAATTTCCGACGTGGAGAAAGACCATGTGAATGTAACCGATCTACTTGCCTATATTCAAAAATGACACGTCTAAGTCGTTGCTCAAGCTCTGGATCCAAAACCATGTCGGAAAGTCGAGTTTTCGGGAAAACAGCAGAAAAAAGACCACTTAAATCACCAGTCGGCTGAGCGATTGGTATAGAGTTCGATAACGAACGTTGTGTCTTTTGTTTTCTACGAGCTTCTTCGATGAGTTTGCGGAGTTCTTCAGCTAGCTTAGTTTTTCCTGCTCTCGCAGCGTGTGCTGCTATCTGGCTGGCTACAGACAAGAATCTATCAGCATTATGTTCCGTGTAACTTTCAATCAAAGCCTTTAGTTGTTGAGCTGTTGCCATGTATAAATGCCTTTTATTTCTAATATTATCTTAGTTCTCGTTATTATTTACTTATTCGACAAAGAATTAGTCTTAATCTTAATCTTTATTTGGGAATCTCACCTTATTTATTTCTCCCTTTCAATGAAGCCTGGGATCTACCATCCACTTCACTCACTGCGTTTGCTCAGTGGCTGCCACCCATCGTAATGTTTAGATTAGCATATGTAAGTCTGATTGTCACGGATTTTCCGGGGAAATGGGAAGGACAACGTTCAGAAGACAGGATACAGAAGTCCATCCTACGATTTTAAAGTGCCGAAAGTGAGCTAAAGTTGGATACTCGATGCTGGATGCTCGAGAATAAACATCAACTTCGCTCACTGTGTTCGCTCAGTGGCTGCCACCCGTCCGGCATGGTTCTATTCTATTAATAATTGGTGCGATTCATCGCACCCTACCATCCTGCGTTCGCTCAGTGGCTGCCATTCGTCGAGAATATAAACATTACCCGTCATTGAAAACGACAAGAGCACAATGGAGAATCAATCATGCTGCTTAACGGACGGCCAATCGGGCCTGTTTTTATTTATTCCTAAGGTGCGCTCCAGTATATATCATCAATATCAGCGGATTTGGTCCCGCCGGTGGTCGTTTCCGTAAAGAACATGGCACCATAAAGAGAGCTCGCAGTGCTTTTACCAAAATCAAGACCCTCGCCTATCAAGTATTCGGCCAAGGGGCGAGCTGGGATGGGCGTTCCCGGGCCTTCGGCCATACTCAAATAAAGGTCGTAGGTATCATTGGTGTTGTCGGCAACAATCCAGACATTGTACCACTGGTTATGGATGATCCCGGCAAGTACGGTTGCTGTCTCATCCGTCGTAACAATATCCATTTCCTCAAGACCACTTTCGGCACTACTACCGGCAGACAGTACAGCGAGTCCTGCAACAACATTCTCCCTGTGACAGGCGTTGCCATTCATCGCATCCGGATCCGTATTCAGGTTCAGATCGGTTATTCCCATGTAGTGGTTCGCCGGAGCGAAAGTGGACCGGAAATTCAACCGGAATAACAG
>CAZLIO010000130.1:4944-8037 GCA_964559025.1 uncultured Pirellulales bacterium
CAGAGCCTCGAAATCTTCCACTAATCGCAGATTATAATCCACGTGGCAAATCGCTGCATTGCGAGAGCAGAAGGGGCCCTTGTCGGTGATTATCCTGCAGAAGAACTCTCTGCCTTTATCGGCGGCCTTCATATTCGTAATGGTCAGCGTTGGTGCATTATTGCCAATCGGGAGGTAGCTGCCGGCTGAGATTTCGTACCACTGATATTCCAGTATCGCTGCCCCTGCTAACGGCACAATCTCAAAAATCGCATCGGAACCAATCTCCAGACGCTCATCAGCAGGTGTATTCGAGTTGACCGGACGGGGTTGGAAGGTGTACCGGCCCGCCCATTCGGCCAGATCGGGCCAGATACCGCCGGACCGCTGCTCCGGCATGGTGACATTTTCCACAGCAGCCATTCCCAACCGGTCCTCCAACTGCTTATAATACAGGTTCCGGGGCTTCACCGGCTGCCCGTGATGCTCCCAGAAGCCATCCGGCTCATCGATCCACAGTCCATTATTCCGTTTCGTAATGCATCCAATGGCAAAATTCATCGCGCCTTTGGGTGCTTCACAAACGGTGGACCCGGCCTGGCAGTTCCACAGCACCTGCTGTGCGCCCGCCCATCCCTGGCCGGTCCCAGAAGGCCCATGGTTCTGGGCATTGATTTGCAAGCTGTCGCGGATATTGTCGTACAGCGTTCCAGTGGCCCAGCGGTGGTGCGGGCCGGAGTCAAGCCAGCAATTATATGCATAACAGTCCACGAATACATTGGGACCGGGTACCACGTGTCCTGTCACATAACTGTGACGAGCGTAGGCGGCGTAGCAACGCTGGCACAGAATGTGGCTTGCTATAGGACTTATCATGAACGCATAGCGGCGACTGCCGGTGATAAGGGACTTGGGGTCAAGAAATGCACAATCTTCGATTGTGAGGCGTGTTGATTCAGACTCCACATTCACACAGCACCCGGCGAAATATTGAGCGGTGACTCTTCGCACCCAAGAATCTTCCACATCATGCAATTCAACCGCATTCCAGGGATGGCTTTCATCGGTATCGCCGGCGTATGTTGATTCGATACGAAGGTTCTCCACGCCGCACTGACTGAGACGAGAGAGGGGGTTGCTTTTGAAAATCCTTCCGCCGCCGTACTTATCCTGAATTACCTCGACCATGGGAGAATCAATCGTAATCGTGCTGCCGGTGATGTCCACCACATATCGTTCGTACATGTGACGGTAGCTTTCGACCCTCCAGCCAAACTGCCCCATGGCCAGATCATTGATCCAGAGCTGGTTTGTTGTTCGCTGGACGATAATCCAGTCGCCTACGGAATATCCGGCGGTATTCGAGACATTAAAACTAAAGGCGCCTACGGGTACGTAGGGTGAGGTAATCAGTCGAATTGTGGAGCTTATTGGAGAAAACTCGCCGGTGCCAATCACGTCGATGACATTATAACCGTAGGCCCCGGTTGCCTCAAGAACGGTTCCGAGAACGTCCTGTCCCTGGCCGCGCAGTACCACGCCTCCAGCCGCAATCGTAAGTGAACTGGAGACCTGGTATCGGCCGGCTGTTAAAAGGACCGCGCCGCGGAATCCGTATCTTCTTGTATCCGGACTCAGAGATGACACATAGTCAATCGCATCCTGGATCATCTGCGTATCGTCGCCATTCCGAGGAGATAACGTAGTGACAACCGGCACGTCCGGGATGGCAACGCCACCGCCCATGTAACCGCAGTGCGAGAAGTCCGGGATGATGTTGACCGAATTGGTTTGCCCTTCATTCGCATAGGTCCGGTAGACCAGGCGGCCGTCTGTACCCTCATACACCAGGGAGCTTTCTACTATGCTTTGCACCCGGCCTGGAAATACTATATCGTCGATCCACGCAGTGTCGTCGCCTTCGGAGGCCGAACCGTCCTTCGAATAGGTCCACTCAAAAGTCCTTCTACCCTCCGTCACAGGCAAAGACACTTCGGCCCAATCCTCTTGGCCCGACCACTTATCTTTTTCCACGCCATCGATGTAAAACTTCAAATAGTCGAAACCGGACTCCGAAGAGACCTTGCAATAGAATGTGATATTTCCCCTTACGCATTCAAGCGTTACCTGCAGACTGGTACTTTCATCGTTATCAATCGCACCGGCCTTGGCGCTATAGGTCCCGGAATGCCTCTGCTGTTGCGTAGTGCTCCAGCCTGCATCGCCGTAATGCACCCACGGAAATTTGCTGAAATCGTTTGTCTCAAAGCTCTCTGTCGGGACATTGGCCATCTGTCCGCCGACAGTGCCGGCCATACCGAGAAAGAACACCAACGGAACCAGCCAATTCTTCGAGCCCATATTAGCTCCTCCTAATCAAAGTCAAAGTTTTACCGCCCACGAGCACAGCGCCCACATTTGGGCAAGAGCGGCAGAAAAACCGCCGCATTTCCGGCTGCCGAACCCAACGAATCGAATCGGACAGACAGGATGTTTCCTCTAAGCTGATTGATATGTAGTGTACCAGATTATGCCCGTCTCCGTCAAGCACAAATAGTTGTACCAATTGCAGTTAAAAATTGCCGAAAAAATTGCATTTATACTAATTGAGAGTGCCTGGATTCCTGCTCCTTCGACTCTTCTCAGGACAGGTTTCGCGGGAATGACGGTTTGGGGTTACCGGCAATTAATAAATAGAGTTGGTATCAGATATGAAAAAGCAATATATGGAATTAAGAATATCCGTATTTCGGGACGAAAAAACGGTTTTTGTCTCGAAACTAAATTTTTTAATGAAAAAGGGTTGATTTGCAGTCGCGTGTTGGGTATATTTGTCCACTTGTTATCGCTCCGTCGCACGGGGTGGCTTTGGGATTGATTATTTATTATTGATTCCGTCAGACGACGCCGGATTCCGTCAAACAGGTGCCGGATCTTTGACTTCGATATTGACTATTGAAAAAGCAGTAAATAGCCAATTTGTAAAAAAGAAAATAGTAATTAGTCAATTCCTTTAGGGGTCAGCAGTATCACGGCGTGGCTGACTCAAGCCTCCGACGGGGCCAAATCGGGCCGAGACAAGACGGTCTGCGTGACATTCGATTGATTATAGAT
>CAZLIO010000131.1:0-2007 GCA_964559025.1 uncultured Pirellulales bacterium
ATATACGTCAATTCGGGGCTTATATCGAATGATTCGGTATAGGCCCCTTGGTCTTGGAGCAATATCAACTCCGTAGGTTAGACCAGCTCAGGATTTTCTGTAGGAAGGCTGAGAGAGGTGTTTTATTGTTCTCAAATAGCCAAACTCAAGTCAAAGGGTAATTGTTAGAACCTCTAATAACCAATAGAAGAGTTATATGATTGATACATTTCTTTTCATCCGGATACTTAATCCGAAAAAAATGAAAAATTGCCAAAAAATATTCGCTTTTAGGCAAAATTTGGAGGTTTGGTGCTTCTATCCATCATGAAATTTGGCATATGTGGTGTCAAAATGGAGACAAGATGTCACTTGAAAATTGTGATTTTCTTCAGCTCCTCAAAGAGGGGGCTTACCAATAAACTGGCAAGAGATTTGTTACTTTTTTATGGCATTGATAAAGTCGTTCACATCAAAGACAAAGCCAAACGCTAAGGCAACACGCCACAAAGCTATCTCCTTACAAAGCTCATTTCGAGCAGTTTCTTTATTTTCTACAGCTGTTGTGGCCTGTCGTAGGGCCGAACACCAGAGCCCGTACTTGTGCATCTCTGCCATGCCACCGGGAGAAAGCAGAAGACACCAGTTAATTGCAAAACCACAATAGACCAGATGGTTTACACCGCGTTCCTTACATAAAGCAAAAAGCTGCTGGGAGTTTTCCGCTATACCCTCATCACTTTTTGGACGGGCTTGATCAGCAAAATCTAACTGCCCAAATCCTCGTTCCACGTCCTTTCGGTTATGCTGCCCAACGAAACAATGTTTCTGCCGAAATGTTGCTAACTTATCTCGCACTGGGTCAGATGCAACTTGTTCAAGGGCTTTTGTATCAGGACCCGCGAGGGAAGCAGCATGTTTGTAACCAGGTAAATTTTCCCAGTATTTATTCTCACCCCCTACTACATGAAACAGAGGGATCTCTGAATGCCGCACTGCTTTTAACAGATGTGGAAATACAGTATGTAAAATAGTCTTAGACCGGGAGGCATAAGGCACGGCTCGCCACCAACCTGGAAACTTCTCTCGTGTGCCCAGATCCCATGCATGCATCACTACTACCGCCATGTGGGCACGTGAGAATTCAAAGTTTGTTTTTTTCCAACCCCCGAAACCTTCCTCCGGCACGTCGAGAGTATAATCAGCGTCGAAATGCTGGTAGTACCACGTGGGAATGGTAAGGGAGAGTCCATTCCTGCTTCCATTATGTGCATTTTTTGATTGCTTAGAGAGATTTGAAGATTGGCTTGCACCTATCAAAACACGATGGACTGAAACTGCTCCGGCAAAGGCCCCTATCCTATGCAGTAAAGCTCGGCGGTTTATATTTCCTTTTGTGTTATTTTCCATGTTTCAACTCTCCAAGAAGTTATTTTAGTTAGTAGCTAATTGGTTAAGCATCTGTTGACATATGCTGGCTGCTATTACCTGTTCCAAACGTTTCTTTTATCTACTTTGATAAATACAACATTTTCCTGGGGACCAGCTACAACCTCTGCTTGGCTATTTTCGAAACGAATCTCAACAAAATCTGTCTTCTTCTTTAATTCAATAGTAACTGTACCAATGGAAATGGATTGGCCTCGGCAGATAACAGCTCGGTCAATCCTTCCATCGGCATCCCAGCGCACCCAGCATAATTCACCCTTGTATCTTATCCCTGTATCTTTCTGTAGTATTATAGCGGTATCTTGCCAGCTTGGTGTCAAGACCAGTGGATTTTCCACATCTGCTGCAATGAAAAGATCTTTACGACCATCAGCTAATTGCACCTCCACAGCTACATGAGCATCAGGCCACTCCAGGCCATCAGGGCCCTGCAAAGATAATCGATGTACCTGTCTGATATTCGATTTGTTATCATATGGCTAAATAATAGCTATGAAATTGGAGGCCAATGGGGCTTTATCCGACTTGCGCCGTACCATAATTCGGGGTATCCAGTCCTGCGTTTTGCTACTATAAGAG
>CAZLIO010000131.1:2017-8014 GCA_964559025.1 uncultured Pirellulales bacterium
CCGACTCGCAGCAACCCAGCTTTCAGCTATAGATGCCTCAGCAGAAGATGTCAAATCGATATACCTCAGGTGTACATCTGCCCTGGTTGGCAAATAACTATAACGGTCTTCGATTTTCCAATCCACACTCCAGCCGGGCTCAGTAACGGTGTCGGTTTGGAAATTCCGCATAAGAGTGTCAAAACCATAATCCTGGCTGGCTTGTAGCGACAAACCCTCAGTCTTGATAGTACCGAAATAGCTGTGCATAAACTTAGTGTGGTCTTTTCCACCCACAACCCGGAAGATGTCGAGCACATAGAAATCACTGTTGGAAATATCAATTAGAGAAGCAGTGCGTTCAAACTGCTTGCCGTTTGTCAAACTGGCACCAGATGCACGAACTGCGCGAAATTGCTCACCATCAGCCCAGAGGGTGGTTTTGCCAGCACCGTTATTATCCCTGCCATCAATAACTACGGTAGGATGGGACGCGGTCTTATAGTACCATTTAACCTGTTGCGTATCCCAACCACCAAACTGAACCGGAGGATAGCCCAGATCCGGCATCAGATCGAGGCCCTTTGCATATAAAGACAGTACCATACCGTCTTTGTGACCATGGCGGCCACCGGAATCATAATCCAGTGCAAGGGCACGAGCTTTATCTCCTTTGCCCGAACGCATTATGCCTAAATGCCACAGTTTCTTGTCGGTACTGGCCGACTGAATCTCAGTACCAACCTGATCGATTACTTCTTTCACCTGACGCTGTAAGTCTTCCGGATTCTCACAAAAAACGTCATAGGGTAGTCCGTCAAGCTTGTAAGAATTTTCTCGATATAGAGTCTGAACATATACCGGATCTCCGGTTATTTCATACAGTTTCCAGAAGAAACTATATGCCGATGTATCCAATCCGGGATTCTTGGAAAATTGGATCCTGTACCCCTGTTTTCGTCCAAATGCCCCACCATCACATGGAAGGATATTGTAAGCTTCAAGTACACGAGTATCGATGTGGAAGCGATAGGTCTTTCGCAAATTTGGCAGAAGGCCAACCATTTTTCTTAAAAAACCAGATTCTACTCTGTCATAATGACCCAGAAAACTCAAAATGTGATTCAAACCCAACGAAGAATATCCTCCTTTTTCACCTGTTACACCATCAATTTGCACAGCTTTTTCCATCCATTGCTCTATTTCTGCTATGATTTCTTCGTGCTTTTCTGGCCAATCAAGGATGGTTTTCACATACGTTACGGTGATTTCTTTGAGAGGGTAATTGTTACGGATTTTAGTGGGATGGTTGAGTGAATCTCGAAGAATACGGTCTTCAATATTGCGCTGGATATCTGTATGTGATGATTTTGGATTTTCCAGCTTGTATTGTTTTGCCTTTCGTGAGAGGAAACTAATCAGTTGATGATTGCGTGGCCAGTTACCGCGAACCTTGTCATAGGCTAGTGCGATTGTCTGCAATTCTTCACCGGCCTGCTGCCAATAGGAAACGTAACCCCAGGAGTAATTAATTCTTTCATACATCCAGCCCTGAGTGCGAAAATCAAAGTTGGGATAGAGGTCCGCCACTCGGTCGAGGAGGATACCGGCCTTGCGTGCATAAACAAGGTCGCCCGTGACCACATAAGCGTCAGCCAGATTCTCTATGCCGGCTAAGACCATCTGTTTCCATTGGCCATATATAAGGTACGTGGCAATGAAATGCCAGGTATGTTTCCCATCGGAGTAGCCCTTGCCACCATCAACACCAAAATTGTATAAGGGATCGGTTGGATCAGGGTGTTCGGTATTATAAAGCAAACTGCGGTCAGCCAGGCTATGCTGAAAGATGCCGTGCTCGTCTAGGGCGGACAGGTAGAATTTATGGAAGTCATTTTTGGGGAAAAGCTGGCCACAATTTGGACACTGAAGCTTCCAGGGGTGTTTCCAGGCACTGATTTTCCAGTTGTACATAACCACGTCTTTCTTGCAGGCTGGGCAATGAACATCTGACCAGACCATCCAGGCGCGTTCGAGTGTATGGGAAAACATTAAGCTCCAAATCTCATCGTCTGATAGCTCAAGCCATGGCTTAGATCGGTCAACAATATTTTTCAGGGTCTCGTTGCCCCAGTGGTATTTGTGAGTGTTGACCCGGGCCTTGCTCATAAGTTCAGGTGGAAAGAAAAAGCTTGTCTGGGTGTACGCGGATTCATTGGTCTGAATCCAAAGCGCAGCCAGCCCAAACAACGACAAAAATATTAAACATTTCATTAACAAACAAATGCATAGTTCCCGGACTAACCTGAAAGGATTTGTAAGAATGCTTGTTGAGAATAGTTTTCATTTTTGATTTCCAAGAGTAAATTGCTATCATGGAATTGTTTATCTTTTCTGAACTTAACGATTTAACAACGATAAGACAAGTTCTATTATACTACCTCCACATTATCTTCTCCATGCTTGTAAAAGCTCTATGGTGTGAATAATGACGATAACTAATGTCCATCCTAAAAATGAGTCTTTATCATCTTGAGAAAGACTTTTGCGATGTGATATGCTATATCTATGATTAAGCTTTCGTTTGCAGAAATATTGTTGGGGCATAGAAATGTATAGCGGACACAAAAAACTTACTTTAGCAAGAATCATAGTCACAATTACTCTGGGATGCGCGATAACGTATGAAACGAATGGTGATTCTATCGAAGAATCACATACTGTAACTATGAGTGACATCGGTGTCCCTGTTCAGTCCGTTAATTGGGTACGTCTGCACCCGGGCCGCAACCATGAGGGTTTGCCTTGCCTTTATGCAACGATGGGCCAAACAGCCGACGTTAATATTTGCTTATCCCGTATCCATTGCCAGCTTTTTTGGTCATTGGTGACATCATGCTTTTGAAGGCTATCGGGATATATGACTCTGGCTGTGGCTCTTTCAAGGAGACTTTTGTAGAAGTTCCTGTCCCATCGCAGCGTACGGTTTTCTTGCAGCAGATGCTGCAAATCGAGTAACTCGCCCGCCGGGATCGCCTGCTGGTTACCACAGCTGTTTTCTTGCGTAACGGCTATCATGCCGGCAAATATAGCATGATGCCGGGTGTGTGTTCCGTGAAATCTTTAAAAATTACAAAAAAATTAAAAGGCACTAACAGGTTAGACGAATGTTTACGGGAAAGTCATGCGGCGTCTGCCCTGAGCATCAGTTTCACTTTCCAATTTGAGTTGCCGCTCGGAACAAAGCGGTTGGCCCAGCAGTTTGTGTCCTGCCTATGGACCCGGTACTGCCCGGTTTGTCATGATTCTTCACTTGGAAATCCTGAGTGGGCCGGACCAGACAGTTGATTGGTCTGAAAAATACGTAGTCGCCACAATTGACCGCTTCCCTGAGCCAGTTAAAAAATAGGTGTCAGAAAAAGATTAGTTTTTTTCAAGAAAAACATAAACATTTGCTGGCTGGAAATAGATACAGTCATAGTGAATCACCCATGTATTGTCAGTATTGATTTGCCGTAGCGGTTACACCTTGATTTTGGAGCCAAGAGTGAAGGTTTTCTGGCATGCTCGCTGTTTGCATCATGCCGACGGGGACGGAGTCTAATCAAGACGACGATGATGGAGGATAGGTTCTACTTTGAGAAACCAACGAAGGTTGACGAGGTTCGTGTCGAAATGGTCCCAGCCGACGCTCGACAACCGATTGCTGTGGTGGCGGTGGTTGTAAGCGCAGAATCGAAGTGAACACAACATCCAACAATGATATCCACTGTACTGGCGGCCCGCGGGGCCGTCAGCCGGTGATCTCCAACATTAGGCATCGTCTGACAAGGCGAAACCCGGTGAAAGGAGGTGATATGGTTATGAGATAATTTACATATATAGGGGAAAAAAGGTGAGGTCATTTGTTGCTGGTTGACGACTGAATTTTAAAAAGACACCAGCTAACTACGAGAAAACAGAAAGGGGAAAATACAATGTACCTTGAAAACAAAAAAGACCTTCAAATATTTTTGAAAAAGCCACCTTGTTCTTGCTTTTATGTGTATTGCTGATACTGGCCGGTTGTGCACCAGTAATAGAGAAATTCAATCCAGAAGTCGGTCCAATCGGCACCGAGGACAGGCAGTATGGGCTATAACTTTTTTGGAAAGGAGATAAAAAATGGCTAAAAAGGCACTATTGGTCGGAATTAACGACTATAAAAAAGTAAACGATCTGGGAGGGTGTGTCAATGATGTACTTGACATGCACTTTTCCCTTTGCAGTCTATTTAACTTCCAGGCTTCGGAAGTTCGCGTTCTTACCGACAGCCGGGCTACTAAGGACAATATTATCAAGCGATTAAAATGGCTGGTGAAAGGGGCCAAAAAAGGTGACTTCCTGGTGTTTCACTTTTCTGGACACGGCTCGCAGATTAGAGACAGAGATGGCGATGAGCTTGAGGATGGCATGGATGAACTTATCTGCCCTTATGACATGGATTGGGACGACACCTTCATTACCGACGATACACTCAATGAGATCCTTCAAGACGTACCCGAAGGTGCACTTTTAGAGGTTGTTCTGGATTGCTGTCATTCCGGGACAGGATTGAAAGAAATGGGCCTGCAGCCGCCACCTGAGCTGGCTGCGGAACATCCGACCCTGAATCGTTATCTACCTCCACCGGCAGATATTTTCCTTCGCTTTAGCGGTCAAGAAACTGATTTAAAGAAAAGAGGATTTGCGGAAGGTTTTAATGGAAGAGCCAGTAAACATCACATCCTCTGGGCCGGATGCATGGCAAATCAGACCTCGGCTGATGCATATATAAATGGGCGCTATCACGGCGCTTTCAGTTACTATTTAAACATGCATTTAAGACGTAATCCGAAGGTATCGCGCAAAGAGCTTCTTGGAAAGGTCCGGGCCTCTTTGACGCACGGTGGATACAGCCAAATTCCGCAGCTTGAGACAGAAGCAACGAAGAGGGATCGGGCGATCTTCGGTGGTGAGAAAGCTAAATAAATCTATAAAGCTCGGGATTTATTTGGACAAGGTCTGCATAGGAAGGATGATATCTTTTTTTGAAGCTGTCTTGGGGTATGAACATTCCATCCGAACAGTACCACATACTCTTAGGGTGCTTCCGGTTCCGGGGCCGGCCGATACAGCCGAATATCATCAAAATACATCTTACCTGAGCCGCCGGGCTGCGGGTCAGCCTTGTCACCGAAACCGATAGAGATGTCATTGACATCGGTCAGGTCCACGCCGGGGTCACTAAAGCTCTTCAGGTCTATATACCATTGGGTCCAGTCTTCTATGAGCGCCGCATTGGGGTCGGGGTGTACTACAGTGGCACTTGTGCCGTCACCATTGGCCACAGTGACATACATAGGTTCAGGCTCGTTCCCGATTATGCCGACGTCCTGGTCGGTCCACTGCGGAGCAACATCAGTGTCAGGAAAGCTGACATTTGAAAACACAGCCTCGCACGTTGCATCAGCATTATGGCTGGTCAGCGCCAAGCCTATGTACGCAGGCATATCCATCATAACCGACGCTATATCCAATTGTGTCCACGTGCTGCCGTCCGCCGAATAATAAGCCCTGACAAGCCCGCCAATAGTACGCTCTAATTTCACCCACTGAGGTGCGGTGATTCCTGCTTCCTTCGTGCTGACGCTGATGTCACCGGCTGTTTCACGCCTGCCGAACCAAACTCCGTTACCGGGCGTGACGGCTACCATCGCATGGCTTGAGTCCGCCTCAAGCGTATCACGAATCATAACGCCGGCCTTGGCCCAGTCGTCCGTGTTCGCCACGCTATCTATTTTCGCTAAAATCGCACCTGCGCCGGACAGCTCTTTGTAGGCGAAGTGGAACTGGTCGGACGGGTCCCAGATATCGACGCCCGAGGCGGTCATCGTGTAGGTGCCGGGCGGCACCTCTATGAAGCCGCCGACATATAGCGGATAACCTCTGAACCACAGCGACAACACTTCCACACCGTGCTCTGTCCAATCACGCGGA
>CAZLIO010000132.1:0-7977 GCA_964559025.1 uncultured Pirellulales bacterium
GAAGACGTTGGAGGATGGGGTAGAAATATTTATCGAAACGATCGCCGAACAACCGATGGTTTTCATTTTTGGCGCAGGACATTTATCCTACCATATATCAAGGTATGCAAAATCTGTAAATTTTCGAGTTACTGTATGTGATGACAGAGTCGAATTCGCAAACAAAAACAGATTTCCGGATGCAAGTAATATTATTGTCGAAGACTATAAAAGAATTTTCGATAAAATCGACATCAACAGGAGCTCATATATCGTTATTGTTACACAGGGACATAAATTCGATGAAATAGTTCTCGAAAGAGCTGTCAAGACGAACGCAAAATATATCGGAATGATAGGGAGTAAGAGAAAGACACTTACTATTCTGAAAAACCTCCACGAAAAGGGAATTCCGATAAGAACACTTGAGAGGGTTTATTCTCCTATTGGTATTTCGATAGGCGCATTTACCCCCGAAGAAATTGCTCTAAGCATAGTTAGCGAGCTTATAAAAATAAGAAGGCTCGGAGATACGCCCGAAACAAATCATATGAGAATAACCCTTTCAGAAGAGCTGCAAGAAGGAAAATTATGATAAACGCAATAGTATTAGCTGCAGGCGAATCCAAACGAATGGGCAAGTCAAAGCCCTTATTAAGGTTTAATGATAAAACGTTTTTAGAACAAATCATCTCAGCACTTAGAATCTCCGATGTAGACAGAATCACCATAGTCCTTGGAGCAGGTGCTGAAATGATAAAAAATTCGATTGATTTATCCGGAACCAATATTGTTATAAATAAAGATTATCAAAAAGGGCAGCTTTCGTCTTTAATCGCGGCAATAGAGGACACCCCGCAAGAGACGGACGCCATCCTCGTCTGTTTGGTGGACAATCCATTTATTACCAAAAAGGTTATTAATAAGATTATCGCTAAATTCAGGGAGACGAATAATCCAATCATTGTCCCTGTCTTCAACGGAAAAAGAGGGCATCCTACATTATTCTCAAGGTCACTGTTCAGCGAGCTGGTGAACGCACCGAAAGAACAAGGCGCCAGGTACGTCCTGCATTCGAACGCAGAAAAAGTTCTCGGGTTTGAAACATCCGAGAGCACGATACTGACCGGTATTGATACTCCCCAGGACTATCGATTTCAGTTCGGGACCGATCCATAAAGAGTGCTTTGAAAACACCCACGAGGGTTCTTCCATGCCGTATAACATACGAATTGTGAGTACGTACCCACCACGAAAGTGTGGTGTAGGGACATTTGCACGTGATTTGGCCAACTCGCTTGAAAACTTCACGGGAGAAGTGGGCCATATAAGAGTTGCGGCAATCGATAAAGACAAGCTGCCGTATAACATTCCGGTGGACCTCATCATTCATCAGTACAATCCGGAATCCTGGCACAAAGCTACCGAGGACATAGTTGCCAGGGCACGCGAAAGTACCAATCCAACTGTGGTTCTATTGCAGCACGAATACGGACTTGACCCGGACAAGGATGGCAGCGACTCAAGAGGTACCAATTTTGTCGCAATGGCAAAAGCATTACACAAGCAGGAGTTTATGACCCTGGTCTATTTGCATACCGTTCTTGATAGCCCGGACGAACATCAAAAAAAGGTCATGCAGGACCTTGCCGGCAACAGTGACGGACTTCTTGTTACAACGGACAGTGCGGTTGATATACTCGAATCAGCCACTTATGGAATCAGCCGTTCAAAAGTCAGGCATATAGACCATGGGATTAGAATGCAACATCCTTCTCAATTTGACCGGTTAGCGATAAAACAGGAATATGGCCTGGAAAATCAGCTTCTGGTTACAACGCTTGGACTCCACTCGCCGGGCAAAGGACTGCAATACAGCATTCGAGCTTACGCTAAGTTTTTGAATGAATCGTGTACGAAAGCTCAAAGAGAGAGGGTAGTTTATTTGATTGCAGGAGCATGCCATCCTGAATTTGTAAAATCAGAAAGTGGAAAGCCATACCAAGAATATGAAGCGATGCTTGATGAGTCTCTTGAAGATTCCAAGCTGAGATGGTGCAAAATCAAAGAGTTTCATACTACGGATTTTAGACAGTACGATGTTGTTTTTCTTGATGCTTTTCTGGACGAGAGTACTTTGTTGAAGCTTTACGGCGCGACAAATATCATGGTGCTGCCTTATCTTAACATGCAGCAAATATCAAGCGGCATATTAGCAGATACCGTGGGTTCAGGTAGAGTAGTTATTGCAACGAAATTTAAGTATGCGGCCGAGCTGATCAATCCAGAGGCTCAAGGTAAGGACGGTGCCATTATCGGCCCTCGTGCCAGAGGCGTTTTGGTCGATCCCGGTGAGCCTTCGGTCGAACAAATAGCACAGGCCCTTGACTATCTCATCTTCAATCGAGACGAACGCCTTGAGATGGAAATACGTGCTCACGAGAGAGGCTATCAGATGAGGTGGCACAACTCGGCTTGGGAGCTGCTGCAGTACATCCAATTCGTCAAAGAAAAACAGGAGATAGTTACCGGCAGGGGGATGGAATTCACCAGAGAAAAACCGTCGATTTTCGAGAGGAAGCATGAGTGATGTTACCCGCATTTTGAACGCAATCGAGCAAGGCGATGCTAAGGCCGCGGACGAGCTGCTTCCGTTAGTATATGAAGAGCTGCGTCTCCTTGCTGCTCGGAAGATGGCACAGGAGCTCCCTGGCCAGACACTACAGGCAACTGCCCTTGTTCACGAGGCTTATATTCGGCTGGTCGGTGAAGAAACCCAAAATTGGAGAAGTCACGGACATTTCTTTACAGCCGCGGCTGAGGCCATGCGCCGAATTCTTATCGATAATGCACGTCGCAAAAAGAGCCTTAAATATGGTGGTGATCGCCGGCGAATTGATCTCGACAAAGACGCTCTCAAGTACGATGACGACTCGTCTGTGGATGACCTGATAGCATTGGATGAAGCTCTTGGTCGTCTCTCAGAAAATGACAAGATTAAGGCGGAAGTGGTCAAGCTCCGCTACTTCGCCGGCATGAGCATCGAGCAAACGGCAGAAATTCTGGGAATTTCACCAACTAAAGTTAAGCGTTATTGGGTATATGCCCGGGCCTGGCTGCTACGTGAGATTAGCTAAGCCAAGGCGCTTCCATAATGATTCGAAACACACATTTTTTTGGAAATTTCCAAAATTTTATGGTCCTCTTAAGCTCTCAATTACGCGTTATATTATGGAGTCATATTGCAAAGGAGCTTAGCAGTGGGAATCGAACACAAAAACGAAGAACAAATCTTCAATGCAGCGGTCCAGTTTGAAAGCCGCGCCGAGCGGGATGCCTATGTCGCAAAGGCGTGTGGAGATGACCAGAAACTCCTTGCAGGTGTTCAGGCTTTGCTCCAGCATCACGATGCGAACAGCTTTTTAGATGCCCCTATCCTGGAACCTGACCTTATCTTGGACAACTCTCCCCTCACAGAAGGCCCAGGTACGATTGTCGGGCGGTACAAGCTCTTGGAAAGAATAGGCGAAGGCGGGATGGCGGTTGTCTATATGGCTGAGCAGGAAAAGCCCATTCGTCGTAAAGTCGCCTTGAAGATAATCAAATTAGGAATGGACACCAGATCGGTCATCGCACGTTTTGAAGCTGAACGCCAAGCCCTGGCAATAATGGACCATCCTAATATTGCAAAAGTTCTGGATGCAGGCGCAACTGAAACAGGACGACCTTATTTTGTAATGGAGCTTGTTCCAGGCCTCTCTATGACCGAGTACTGTAACAAGAACAGGTTGAGCATCAAAGAACGAGTTAGGCTGTTTATAACCGTCTGCAACGCTATCCAACACGCCCACCAGAAGGGCGTCATACATCGTGATATAAAGCCCTCCAACGTGATGGTCACGCAACGTGACGGCACACCCGTTCCTAAAGTGATTGATTTTGGAATAGCCAAGGCAACGAACCGACGACTCACTGAAAAGACGCTGTTCACTCGATACGCCCACATCATTGGAACACCTGCATACATGAGCCCCGAGCAAGCTGAATTGAGCGACCTAGATGTTGATACACGCACTGATATCTACTCCCTTGGTGTCTTGCTATATGAATTACTTACGGGAACTACACCGTTCAGTGAAGAGAAATTACGTAAAGCTGGCTATCTTCAGATGCAAAAGGTCATTTGTGAGGAGGAACCGACCAAACCATCTACCAAACTGAGCAAATTAGGAGGAGCGTTGACTGATGTTGCCAAGTGCCACAATTCCAGTCCAGAGTTGATGCCCAAGCTGGTACGCGGCGATTTGGACTGGATCGTGATGAAGTCCCTGGAGAAGGACCGAGCCCGGCGGTACGAGACGGCTGATGCGATAGCGGCGGATCTTCGCAGGCATCTGAGCAACCTGCCGGTTGAGGCTGCGCCACCCGCCGTGCTATACCGCATGAGCCGGTACACTCGAAGGCACCGTCAAGCGATTGCAGCGGGCTGCATATTTGTTCTGCTGATTGCTGTCATTCTCTGGGCCGGTCGAACGCGCATGCAAGCAGCCCAGGAACGTGATCATGCCAGAAGGCTGAGCGAGGAACGGATGCTGATCGAGGCACAGCAGGCTTTCGAAGCCAGACGCTTTTCTACCGCCAACCTCATGGTTTCTCCACTATTGAAGAGCACGTACGTCGGCCGTCCAGCTGCGCTTCTGCAGGCAGAATTGACGCTGCAACAGCAGGGACCTGCCATGGCCATTCCTCTGTTAGAGCGGTTACTCGATGGTCAGGATGAGGTAGCCGGCCAGGCTCACTTCCTGCTGGCGAGGCTATATTACGAGAGTGATCCTAGCGGTCCAGGCGAGAATCCGGCGTACCGCCAGAAGTGGGAGGATCATCGCCGTCAAGCGGAGAGGCTGCTGACCGGTACGGCTGCATACTGCTTGCTCCGGGCCAAAGCCACATCGAGCGTGCGCGAGATGTTGCATTGGTTTGATAAGGCACTGGACGTTGAGAAGAAACACCACGCATCTCTCCAGGAACGCGCCCATATATGGCTCGCTCAGCGGGATTACTCAAAGATGGCAACGGATGCGGCGCGCATGATAGGAATCCAGCCCGACAATCCTGTCGGATGGTCGCTCAGTGCCATGGCACTGCGGGAACTGGATCGATTGGATGAAGCCATCGCGCACCACACCGAGTCAATCCGGCTTTCGCCGAAGGACACCGAGCTCTACGATCAGCGCCGGCAGACCTATATGCGGATGGGTAGGTACGATCTGGCGCTTGCAGATGCCCGGACCTGCGTGGAGCTTCGTCCGCAGCAGCCTTTGCAGCACATGCGCTATGCGTGCTATGCCCTGGCTGCTCTTGGGCGATACGAGGAGGCCGAGCAGGTTTACGACCAGATCGTGACGCATCCCACGGCGATCCGTGAATACAGTCCTGACTGGCCTCTCTCGGGAGCATTTAATGTAAATGTTTGGTACTGTGGCTACCAGACCCGGGAGGTCTTCAAGGGCCTTTGCCAGGGCGTGCCGTGGCATCCACCGGGCGATGCCCCATGGGGCAAGCCCTTCATCAGTATGAACCGGGCCACGAAGGGTTTGGCGAGTCTTCGACAGTGTGCCCGGCGCATCGTGGACGATGGATTTCACCCGAGTTGGTCGCCGGATGGGACTCGGCTCGCCTTCGGCAAGGGCTTGGTCGGTGCCAGTGGCGTAGCTGTTCTCGACCTCGCTACAGGTGAGACGGAACTCCTGACCGTTCCCGGGCGGGATCCCGAATGGTCACCGGACGGCCGGTTTATTGCCTATGTACGCGACCGACAGATCCTTCCCGTAGAGCAGGTGGCGCTCTCTAAGTGGAGGGACAAGCCAGGCAGGTGGAACGAGGTGTGGGCCTTTGAGTTAGCTACCAGCAAGAGCTGGCGCATGGCCAAAGGCGTGTATCCCAGTTGGAGCAACGATTCGAGTTGCATCTACTACCGGTCAGAGACTGACGGCGGTCTGTATTCGGCCCCGATCAATGGTTTCTCCCCGCCACAGCGGGTGCTCGCCTGCTGTGGAGCCTTTCCGACGATTTCACCGGACGGCAGATATGTGGCCGACGCAACCTTTCGGCTGATGCGGATCGTCGATGTGGACTCCGGTACGCCGGTCAGGACCTGGGCGGCGCCCCCATTTCCGGAGGCCCAACTGGAGGTTCACTGGTCACCTGATGGACGAGAACTCAGTATCGCCGGCAATACGTGCTCCGATATGGGGCTGTGGATCTACGCCCGGGAAGAGGGCGAGGCGGTCAAGATCCTGCAAGGGCCAGTTACCAGTGGGCGCTGGTCACCCGATGGGCGGCACTTCGCTATAGCAACGAGTGCGCCGTATTGGGAGGTATGGGTGGCCGAATTGGATCCAGTCAAGTCGACACCAGCTTCGTTTACCTGTAACCAGAGCGTCGAAGAGCACTGCAGGGACAGGATCGCCTACTACGAGAGGTACGTCGAGACCAATCCCATCGTCGCTGTATACCACTGGCTGGCCGATGCGAGCCTCTGGATTCAAGACCCAAAGGCCTCGGCCCGCGTCGAGGAGTTGGATCGCCTCTTGAGAGAGCCCGATGCCGAGGGGTGCTGCAACTGTGCCCGACGGATCCTGCTAAGCCCGCCGGAGATCCGGGAGCGGCTGATGCCTCTGGCGTCTCTATTCGCAGGCAAGGCGTACGAAGTAAAACCAAAGGATCCGGACTGTCTCAGCGTATACGCGCTGGCACTGTGTCGGCTGGGCCGGTTCCGGCAGGCGATTGAGATGCTTGCTGATCGGAAGACTACGCAGGGCAGTGCAGTCGATTGTTTGTGTAGGGCGCTGTGCCGGTGGCATCTCGGCGAAAAGACCCGGGCACGGGAGATCTATGACCACGGTCAGCAACTTTTGCGTGAGCAGCCGGTCGGCGATGCACTTGTAGAGATGTTCCGCCAGGAAGTGGCCGTACTTCTGGGCGTGACAGACATGTAAATGTACTAGCGAGGGCCGGTAAGCCTCGCCATCAAACGTTACCTACCGGCCCATGTCCACTCCGGACGGTCGGTTTGCGCGCCCGGAGATAGCACCTAATTATTGTACCGCAAACCAGAAAGGATGGCAATTGTACAAAAAAAGTCTTTGAAAAGAAACTTGAGAATTAAAAAGGAGATCAAAAATGAGTAATAGAAGAAATTCCACCAGTTGAACTTATTGAGTAGATCGCATATTGGAAGTAAGACCATCAAAAGTAGAGAGTCGTTAAACAATTTTTTAGGAGATTAACAATGTATTCACGAATCAAGAACATTTCGATAGCTTGTATTGTTTTAATTGCTTTAAGCGGTTTTTTTCAAACAGTCACCGCCGACATAGAGGCAAACAAGGCTATTATGCTCCATGCTGAGGAGTTCTGGAACACGGGGAACATGGCCATCGCGGACGAGGTTTACGCTGCCGAGTTTGTAAACCATGATCCGACCGCTCCCGATGTTGGCGATCTCGAGAGCTACAAAGGATTTGTCGCAGCAGTGCGCGCCGGTATGCCGGACTTCCATGTTACAGCTGAGGCCATCGTCGCAGAAGCAGACAAAGTGGCAAGCCGCTGGACAGTCACCGGAACACAGACAGGTGAGTTTCTCGGCATACCTCCTAGCGGTATACAGGCCAAGTGGACGGGAATCACCATTTATCGCTACGCTGATGGCAAGATAGTGGAAGCCTGGTGGAGCAAAGACGTGCAGGGGGCCCTGGAACAGCTTGGTGTGATGCCTCCGACGCGCCAAACCTACACCTGGGGTGAGCCATCGCAGGTAACTGGCGACACCGGCGATCCGGAGACGAACAAGGTCCTCGTCCAGCGTATGATAGATGAAGGCATGAACCAGCAGAACCTGGCCGTCGTCGACGAGCTTTTTGCTGCTGATTACCTTATGCACGACCCGGCTTGGCCCGGGGAAGTGAAGGGCCCCGAAGGCTTCAAACAGTGGGCTGG
>CAZLIO010000133.1:0-7973 GCA_964559025.1 uncultured Pirellulales bacterium
GCAGCTACGATACAAAACTCGCCCTTTATGATAGTTCTGGTTGGTATCCAGATTCGGACGACTTGATCGAATGCAATGACGACTTCTGCGGTACGGATGCCCAGATCACCTTCATGGCGGTCGCCGGCAACCATTATCTCATCGAGGTCGGTGGGTACAGCGACGAGACCGGCCAGGGCGTGTTGAATATCAGTACCGGTTGGGGGCCCGGTGAGCCGACCAACGACGACTGCTATAATGCAACGGCCGTCGGTAACGTAACGAACCTGCCATTCGACACCACCCATGCGACACCTGATGGTCCCGGCTACTATCATACCTCCGACAACATCTGGTACCGCTATACCGCTCCGTACACTTGTGATGTTACCGTCGACCTGTGCAGCAGCAGCTTCGACACCGTGATCGTCGTCTATGACGGCTGGGATTGCACCCCGGCGTATACGGACATAATCGCACGCGACGATGATTCTTGTGGTCTGTATGGTCTGCGGTCTAAGGTCACCTTCGCAGCAATCGCCGGCCACCATTACCTCATCGAGATTGGGGGCGCCACCGGCTCCGATTGGGGTCCAGGTGTGCTGACTATCAGTTGCGCGGGATGGCCACCGTCTCCGCCACCATCGTCAAACGACGACTGCTATAATGCAAGGTCCATCAGTAACGTAACTGACCTGCCCTTTAACACCACCAACGCAACTTTCGATGGCCCCGGTCACTGTATGTCCAGCCCAAACATCTGGTACCGCTATACCGCTACAGGCACAGGTGACGTCACCGTCAGCTTGTGCGGCAGCAGCTACGACACAAAGCTCGCCGTCTATAATAGGGTCAATTGTCCTCCGAGCTCGAGTGACCTGATCGAATGCAATGACGACTTCTGTGGCTGGCAGTCAGAGATTACCTTCGCCGCAACCGCCGGCAGACAGTACCTCATCGAGGTTGGCGGGTTCGGTTCCAGCACAGGTCAGGGTGTGATAAGCATCAGCTCTGAGGGATACCCTCCCAGTCCACCACCATGGGAGCCCGGTGAGCCGACCAACGACGACTGCTATAATGCAACGGCCGTCGGTAACGTAACGAACCTGCCATTCGACACCACCCATGCGACACCTGATGGTCCCGGCTACTATCATACCTCCGACAACATCTGGTACCGCTATACCGCTCCGTACACTTGTGATGTTACCGTCGACCTGTGCAGCAGCAGCTTCGACACCGTGATCGTCGTCTATGACGGCTGGGATTGCACCCCGGCGTATACGGACATAATCGCACGCGACGATGATTCTTGTGGTCTGTATGGTCTGCGGTCTAAGGTCACCTTCGCAGCAATCGCCGGCCACCATTACCTCATCGAGATTGGGGGCGCCACCGGCTCCGATTGGGGTCCAGGTGTGCTGACTATCAGTTGCGCGGGATGGCCACCGTCTCCGCCACCATCGTCAAACGACGACTGCTATAATGCAAGGTCCATCAGTAACGTAACTGACCTGCCCTTTAACACCACCAACGCAACTTTCGATGGCCCCGGTCACTGTATGTCCAGCCCAAACATCTGGTACCGCTATACCGCTACAGGCACAGGTGACGTCACCGTCAGCTTGTGCGGCAGCAGCTACGACACAAAGCTTGCCGTCTATAATAGGGTCAATTGTCCTCCGAGCTCAAGTGACCTGATAGAATGCAATGACGACTTCTGTGGCTGGCAGTCACAGATTACCTTTGCCGCAACCGCCGGCAGACAGTACCTCATCGAGGTTGGCGGGTTCGGCTCCAGCACCGGTCAGGGTATGATAAGCGTTAGTTTTGGCGGAGGAGCACCTCCGACGAAAGCATTAGACCTCGGTGATGCACCGGACAGCAGTAACAATTTCAGTAGAAACATGACGGCATATCCCAAGGGAGGACCTTCAGGAGTGAGAGCATATTACCCCACTGTCTTCAACGATGCCAGTGGTGCCGGGCCTTATGGGCCGGTTCACTTAAATCCTCAGGCTGTGGCTCACTTAGGCAGCACTATTACTAATGAAGCCGAAGCTGACATGGGCACTGACCAGGATGGCGTCAACAACATCGGTCCACAATCCAACTCACCGGACAGAGACAGAGGCGATGACGGCGTTATCTTCCCGGTCAATATGGCACATTGTCGCTGGACGACGTTTGACTATTTTGTCAACGTTATCAACCCAGGTACCGGCCTTTGGGTCAATGTCTGGTGTGACTGGAACCGCGATGGCGACTGGGACGACGACAGCAGCACAAACTCAACTCTTATCTGTCCCAAGGGTCTTGTATCAGAGTGGGCAGTGCAGAATCAGTATCTTTTCGGTCTTTCAGCCGGTTTACATCAGATAACCACACCGGCGTTCCTGTCCTGTCATCCGAAGAATACTCCCGAGCAGATATGGATGAGGATTACTCTTTCCGAGCGGCCCTGGACGGGCGGCAGTAATCCCGGCACCAAAGGCAATGGCGGTTCAGGCCCACAGACGGGATACGAGTATGGTGAAACGGAAGATTACTACTTCACCCCGAAGACAAGCTACACGGCATGCGAGGATTTTAACGGCGATGGGGTAATTAACCTCGCAGACCTGGCAACTTTCACTTCCGATTGGCTTGAGAACTGTCCGCAGTAACTTTGTGGAATACCTGATTTACGCAAACTAAGGCTGTGAGTGAAAATCACTCACAGCCTTTCTTCTTTCTACCCAGCCTAAAAATATGATGGGCCAAAGCCCCTCCTACAATTGGCTTATCCTAATAATAATTTTGCTGCTTCTTTAGCGAAATAGGTAATAACAATGTCTGCTCCTGCGCGTTTGATGGCGGTAAGGAGCTCCAGCATTGTTGCCTTTTTATCCAAAAGCCCCGCATCAGCGGCGCAGCTCACCATCATATACTCGCCGCTTACGTTATATGCGGCGAGCGGACAATCGAAACGTTGTTTTGCTCGATGTATTATGTCAAGGTAAGCAAGGGCCGGCTTTACCATTACAATATCAGCACCTTCTTCTATATCGAGCGCAATCTCGGCCATTGCCTGGTCGCTATTCGGAGTGTCCATCTGGTAGCTTCTGCGGTCGCCGAAGGCCGGGGCCGATTCGGCAGCGTCTCTGAAAGGACCATAAAAAGCAGAGGCATATTTTGCTGCGTAAGACATAATCGCCACGTTCTCAAAGCCGTTTTCTTCGAGCGCTTCACGAATGTACCCGACCCGGCCATCCATCATATCCGAAGGAGCAACTATATCGGCACCGGCCTGGGCGTGCGAGAGGGCCGTCTTGGCCAATAGTTCGCAGGTCGGGTCGTTATCGATTTTACCGTTCTCTCGACTACGCTCGGGACAAGCTTTGATGACGCCGCAATGGCCGTGGTCGGTGTACGCACAAAGGCAAACGTCGGTAATAACCAGAAGCTGCGGTGCCGCTTTTTTGATTTCTTTGATAGAGCGCTGCACAACGCCGTCTTCGGCCCAGGCCTGTGAGCCGATATCATCTTTCTTGCCCGGCAAACCGAAAAGCAGCACTGCAGGTATCCTCAGAGAAGCCACTTCAACAGCTTCGGCGGCAATCGTATCCGGCGAAAAGTGGAAACAATCGGTCATTGTTTTAATCGGGGCTTTGAGGCCTTTGCCTTCCCGGACAAATAACGGATAAACCAAATCATCAACACTTAAAGCTGTTTGACGCACCAGTCTTCGCATTGAATCGCTGCTGCGCAGCCTTCGCATTCTGATTTTTGGAAAGCCCATAACTTACTCCTTCGGAGAAATTCTAAATTCGAATATGGACACATACGCTCCTAACAGACGTATCGAAATACGAAACAAGATGGTTAATTGGTGAGTGGTTAATTGGTGAGCTGAATACTCACTACTCACCCCTGACTATTTAACAAGTTATCATTTCGTGCTTCGGTTTTCGAATTTCAGATTTAACATGTTTATATACTTTTATGTGTTTGCTCTATTGCATCAAGTAAGCCTTCAAGGGTGTGGTCTGTGGCTGTTACATCAATCCTTACACCGAGCGTTTTCAAGCGTTCGGAAGTTACCGGGCCAATTGATGCAACTTTGACGTTAGCGGAATTTACCAGGTCGCTGCGGACTTGTTCGAAGAATCCATTTACCGAAGAAGGACTTGCAAAGGTCAGCCAATCAATCCGGCCATTGCTGATTTCTTCAATTAGCCATGTACATTCACTTTTTTCTTCCACGGCTGTATAAACAGCTACATCCTGAACCTCGGCTCCGCCTTTGCCCAAAATCTCAACAAGCTCATTTGAGGCAAGCTGTGAGCGCAAAAGCAAAACCTTTTTGCCTCGTAAGCTCGTATAAGCAATTAACTGTTTGCCGAGCTCCTTACCGGTAAAGACACTCGGGACAAAATCCGCTTTGATGCCGAATTGGCTTAGCTTAGCTGCGGTTCCGTTACCTATTGCGGCAATTTTGGCCGAGCCGAAGACCCTGGCGTCTTTGCCTAAATCCTGTAAAGTTTCAAAGAATATAGTTACGCCGTTGCCGCTGGTAAAGATTATCCAATCGTATTCGGTGATTTTTGCGAGCGTGCGTAAAAACTCGTTCGTCTCCGTCAGGGGCTTAATCTTTATTGTCGCAAATTTTAGCGGATTACCGCAGCGAGAAATAATCTTAGCTGCAAAATCAACATTGCCAACAGTGTCCCGGGTTACAACAATATTTTTGCCAAACAACGGTTTTTTCATAAACCAGCTCAACTGGGCGTTACTGTCTGCGGCGGCGCCGATAACGATAATCGCCGGCGGCTCGATCCCCTGCTGCTTACACTTTTCGCTTATATTGCTTAGCGCAGCTTTTACAACTCTCTGAGCTGGGAAAGTAGCATCAGCAATTACAGCCGCCGGTGTATCGGCTCCCATACCATTTTTCATTAGTCGTTCAGCAATAAAGCTTAGATTGCCGATGCCCATATAGAAAACGATGGTGCCGCTGAATTTTGCAAGTAAGCTCCAGTCGATATTGCTCTTTTGCTTGCCCTGTTTCTCCTGGCCGGTTACAAAAACCACCTGCGAGCTGTATTCTCTGTCGGTCAGCATGATACCGGCATAGGCAGCAACGGCGATACCGGCGGTTATGCCCGGGACTATTTCAAAACCGATTCCCGCTTCAATAAGGACTGCAAGCTCTTCGGAGCATCTGCCGAAAATACAAGGGTCGCCGCCCTTTAACCGTACAACCGTTCGGCCGCCGGTTGTCTTTTCAATCAGCAGCTTGTTAATTTCTTCCTGCGTAACCGAAGGCCCGCCGGTGCGTTTGGGCACGTGGATAATCTCGGCGTCGGCGCGGGCAAATCTGAGCAAAGCAGGATTGGCTAACTTATCGTAAATTATACAGTCAGCCTTTTTTAGAACCTCGGCGCCGCGAACGGTAATCAAATCCGCCCGGCCCGGCCCGGCGCCAACAAGATATACAAAACCTTTATCCACAGATTTCACCGATTTTTCATTCATAGCCACAGATTTCACAGATTCACAAAAACACAAATTTAACGGATTCATAAAAACGGTATGCACAGCATACCCTACAAAATCATTACGTTAAGATACCAGATATAGCCGGAGAACGCTATTGATTTTGCTAACCACAGATTCTCATAACCACAGATTCCACTGATTCATAAAAACACAGATTCCACAGATTAACATAAATACCGATTTCCCGAAAGACACGGGGAAGCAGACATCCGGAAACGACCCCGGAGATTTCACAAATTGATGATTTGAACGGCAGAATGTCGAAAAAAAATGAGATTGTGTCCCCTTCGACTACGCTCAGGGTAGTAGAGAAGAGAGATTGCCGCGCTTGGCTTCGCCTCGCTCGCAATGACATTGGTTGACCACCAAATAAATTGGAAGCTTAATATTGTTGGTCATTGGCCTGTGTATCCACAGACTCCTACCCGAGGAGAGTTGACCACAGGCAGAAGCATATCCTCGCCGCACTTGTGTTCGGCAGCACACTCATCACACAGCCATCCCTCGCCGGACCAAAGACATTCGGTGCACACCTGAGCAGCCATTTTGCCACAGGACATACAGGGAATTGAAGGAGGCTCATTTCTGGCCAAAACTGTGATGAATTCGTCCTTAATTTGTTTTTGCTCCAGCGAGACAACCTTCATCGCCAGGTGCGTTGTAGAGCCGAAGTCATACTCATAGTTAAACTTCATCCCGGGACTAAGAATTTCATCCAGCCTGGCCCCCATGCTTTCGTCGTCAAACTCTGCCATTGGTGCTACTGAGTACGTTTTGCCCTCAATCGTAAATGCGCTCATGTGACCGCAGCACTCCAGCCAGATTCGTCTAAGAAAACCGTCCAGGTCTTCGAGCGCTGCCTCAGCAGGTACCTCAAGATGCATCCAATAATCGGATGAGTAGCGCGCTTCAACCACAAGATGAAAGATTTTTGTTTTTTGCGGACTTCGGCCGGGAGATGACGTCTTGGAATCTCGCTCTTTTTGTTTGCACGATTTGAGGTGTCTGGTCATCGCTGACTTGCTGAAAGTGCTGCCACAAAGATTGCACTGTCCTTTTGACATTTGCCTTGTCATTTATTGAACCTCCATTACAATATCCTATTCATCTATTTTATGAAAAGCTGATAACCCCCAAATGAATTTGGGGGTTAAATATTTTTCGATTGCAATACATTCTAAATACAGCGATAACAAATATCAACTTCAAACAACACTGAACAAGAAACAGGCTGAACAATACATCTGTAAAAATTCTTGCAAATAATATTCATTTGGCCATAATCACCCGTGTTGAGCTTGAACAAGACTTCTGCAAAACTTCAGTTTATAAATGGGCATAAAAGTAACCTGATGAATAAGTTCAAACGAGCTGTAATGTGGGTTGGGCTGGCGCTGATTATACTATTGCTCTTGGTGTCTATCTACGGGGCATTTATCGGCGCCGAGCGGGCAAAGAGCTTTATTAACCGCCTGCCATTGATGGTTTACTGGATAGCTTTTACGTTTCTTTTAATAATAGCCCTTGCGGTATTTCGTCGGTTGGTCCGCGTGCCCGGCCTGTTACTAATACACGCCGGCTGTGTCTTTATTCTTGCAGGGGCTATGTGGAGCTCAGAGAGCGGGCATAAACTCCAGAAAAAACTTTTCGGCATCGACAAAATCAAGGACGGGCAGATCGTAATATATGAAGGGACCTCCCAAAATCGGGTGGCATTGGGAACCTCTGAAGAACTCAGAAATTCGTCGTTCTCGATAGATCAACAAGGACGCATTGAATACTATTGGCAGAATGGCGAAAACCTCATTATGTTAAAACACAGAGAACTGCCTTTCTCCATAGAACTCAAAGACTTTCAAATCGAATATTACAAGCCGGCATATCTGTATATCCAAACCAGAGATGGCCAAGGCTGGAGAATACCCGTTGAAACCGGTACCGAATTTCCTTTAGGCCCTGAGTTCGGCACAGTAAAAATACTAAGGGCGTTCGAGAATTTCAAAATCACAATCGAGGACGGAAGCAGAAAAATTATCGACGACCCACAGCCCGGCATTAACCCGGCATTAGAGGTCCAGATTACATCCCCCCAGGGCCAGGTAACTACCAAATACGTCTTCGAGCGATTCGGCGGACATACTCGTCCTGAAGATAAATTTGCGCTGAGCTATCGCAGAGTCATCAGCGATTACATAAGCCGGCTCCGGATCATTGAGGACAACAAGGTGGCCGCTGAAAAGGACATCGAAGTAAACCATCCTCTGCACTTCGGCGGATACCATTTCTATCAGCATTTGTACGACGCCGAGGCCGGCCAATACACCGTTCTTATGGTCGTTTCCGATACCGGCTTAGCTGTGGTCTACGGCGGCTACTGGATGCTCTGTATCGGTGTCATCAGGCATCTGTGGCTAAGGCACATAGTTTCAAAGATAAAAATAAAAAATGCGTAA
>CAZLIO010000134.1:0-7967 GCA_964559025.1 uncultured Pirellulales bacterium
AAATCACCGGATTCGAAGTATTGGCGGCCAGAGAACGTCCTTGAAGTCTGCGAAGGACGAGGCAAACGTATCGGTGCCTGTCCAGATACAGGGCATTATGTCCGCTCAGGGTTGGATCCCGTAGAATGTCTAAAGAAGCTTAAGAAACGGATCATCAGCTTGCATCTCAAGGACGTTGCTGAATCAGGGAGGCCTGAGGCACGCGATGTGCCGCTCGGGACCGGCAAGGCCAATTATAATGACGTATTGAAGGAGTTGTATGCTCAGCGGTTCCGAGGAGTGATGACCATAGAATACGAACATTTGTCTCCCCAGTTGGTCGAGGACGTAGAGAAGTGCGTCAAATTCGTCGAGGCATTTGCGGGATCACTAAAAGGGTAAGGCGATTATTCTCGTAGAAATTTGAGGGAATATGCCGAAAGGCAACAGGCCTATTCGACATAACGGTGTCAGTAAAAGTGTCAGTTGCCAGTAGTAAACCACTTTCAAAATACATATGTTTTTAACTAACTCACTTGTTAACCACTTGTAATCCTCATTTTTGGCCAAAAATCGCATTTTAAGCCCTTGCAGGAAAAGCACTTACAACCCCAGTTTAGGATCGACAGTCCGATGCTCTAGCCAATTGAGCTACGGCCCCTTAATATCACTTAAAAAACTTAATATACCAGCACACCGGCTTCTATGTCAACTGTTTTTATACAAAACAGATCGTCCAGCTAAAGTTTAGCAAAGACACTTATAAATTGCGCACTTATGTTCTTATCTTCTTGAAGACCGTGAGCGTCTGACAACTGGGTGTGATTTACTGTCCTTCTTAAGGATTTGCTGCAGGATTCTCATTGCTTTTTTCACATCGGCGACTTTTAAAACACCGGTAGTTCGGCCCCCTTTTGCACCTGCAGTGCAATACGCGTACGAAATATTTATGTGGCTCTTGGCCAGCTTTTCCGCAACCGCCGCCAATGCACCGGACTTATTGGTCAGTGTTACACACAAAACCTCTGTCTCGTTATGGGGCATATTTATTTTTGCTAACACTTCTTTTGCCTTCTTCGGCGCAGTAAAAACTATTCGCATAACTCCGTGCTCCACGGAATCCATCATTGTCATCGCGATGATGTTAATCTTAGCTCGTGCAAATTCGCCGAGCACTTGAGCTAACACCCCCGGCTTGTTGACCATGAAAATCGAAAATTGCGTTGCAATATACATAACACCGGCCTCTCTGATTTAACGCATGCCTGCTTTCGCAGGGCCTGGTCCGTACTTGATACGGGCAACGGCTTCTCACCACCACAAAAGTGGGAGTTAATCCGTATTTACTGCTTGTATGCCACTTTCTTTATCCGGGAAAAATCGAAAAACCTTATCAAGATTGGTTATCTTGAAAACCCGGTGCAATTGTGGATTTATCGCACTAATCACAACCTCGCCGCCGTACGTTTCCACCTTGGTCCGGATGTCCAGAAGCAGCCCCAGCACCTGGGAAGAGAAAAACTTTACACTCCCAAAGTCAAATATCAGCCTGTTGGGTTGGTTTTCTTCAACAAATTTCTTTATCTGCTTGGAAGCGGCAGTTATTCCATCCACATCACTTACTGAAGCAGACTTGAAAACCACTACGACAACATTGTCCTGGCTTGTTATTTCTACGCCGCCTTCTTCATCCATGTTTATCGACGCTCCTTCAAAATCAAAACTTTAAACAGTTATCCCAAATTTAACAACTCTGTCCGAACTCTTACTCATTTTTGCTTATTTTCACACATTTATCAATAATCATTTGTAAATTATCAACTTTTTTTAGCATTTCCAGCAGGCAACAAAATGCCCGTCATGAGTGTTTTTTGCCCTTTTCAATGCCGGCAACTGCTCTAAACAATCATTCTGGCGCCGAGGACACCTCGGGTGAAAAGGACAGCCGGATGGCGGGACCCCGCCTTGCGGGAACCGATTCAAAGCGCTCGGTACCTCGCCGCCCAATATAGTTCTCCGACCACGCTGGGACTGCTCGACCTCCGGAATCGCCGAGATAAGGGCACGCGTGTAGGGATGCAGAGGATTTCGATACAGCTCTTGTGCCGTGGCCCGCTCCACTATCCTGCCCATATACATCACCGCCACGATATCACAGAAAAACTCCACCACAGCCAAATCATGTGCGATAAATAAGAGCGTCAGCCCAAATTCTTCCTGCAAATCTTTGAGAAGGTTCAAAATCTGCGATTGAATCGAAACATCAAGGGCACTAACCGGCTCATCGCAGATAACCAATTTTGGTTTCAGCGTCAAGGCCCTGGCGATGCCGATTCGCTGCCGTTGTCCGCCTGAAAATTCGTGCGGATAACGGTTCATATAATCAGGTGATAGGCCCACCTTCCAGAGCAGTTCCGCAGCTCGCTCCATGTCATTGACGCGCAAGCTTGTCCTTGACTCCGATTGGGGGAGGGAATCACTGTCGGCTATTTTCCTTTGAATCTTCAACGGCTCACCAACAATATTACCAATAGTCATTCTCGGATTCAATGAGCCGTAAGGGTCCTGAAAAATAAGACTAATCTGGGTGCGAAGACGGCGCAATTCGACCACCTCGGCAGCCAGAATATCCCTCTGCTCGAAAACGACCTTTCCCGCCGTGGCCGGCACTAATCGAACTATACTTCTGGCAACGGTTGTCTTGCCGCAGCCGCTCTCGCCGACGAGACCTAACGTTTGTCCTTTTTTAATACCGAAACTTACGCCGTCAACCGCTTTGACGTAACCGACTGTCCGCCGCAAGAGCCCTTTCCTTATCGGAAAGTGCGTCTTTAAGTTATCAACTTTCAACAGATATGTGTATCCTGTATTTCGCATTACGTTTTGCAATAATCAATAATCAATAGTCAATAATCAAAATGCCAGC
Source organism: uncultured Pirellulales bacterium (assembly GCA_964559025.1). Lineage (GTDB taxonomy): Bacteria > Planctomycetota > Phycisphaerae > Sedimentisphaerales > Anaerobacaceae > NIOZ-UU13. The sequence continues at coordinate 2,906 of CAZLIO010000134.1, forward strand.
AGGCAACGCACCGTCCAGGCTGGACTTCTCTTAACTCAGGCTCAACAGTCCGGCACCGTTTGTCTGTTTTACCTGTCGGGCAGCGGGGATGAAATTTGCACCCTCTCGGAAAATGCAACGGCTCAGGAACGTTACCTGAGATTGTCCGCAGCCGTTTACCTGAAAAACCAAGTCGCGGCAGAGACTTTAACAGCCCACGAGTATAAGGATGTAAAGGCCCTGCAAAAAGCTTCTGCGTCTCGGCTACTTCCACTATTCGCGATGCGTACATCACCGCGACGGTCTCGGCCCGCTCGGCCACAATGCCCAAATCGTGGGTTATCAGCAAAATACTCATCCCGTTTTGTTTTTGCAAATCATCTAACAAATCAAGTATCTGCGCCTGAATCGTTACGTCCAGAGCGGTTGTCGGCTCATCGGCTATAAGCAGCGCCGGCTCACAGCTTGCCGCCATTGCTATCATAACCCGCTGCTGCATACCACCGGAGAACTGATGTGGATATTCATGTGCCCGCCGGGCCGGGTCCGCAATGCCCACTTTCCGCAGCATCTCGACCGCAACCGCCCAGGCCTCTTTGCGGCTTTTTTTCTGATGGCCCCTGATGGCCTCGGCGATCTGGTTGCCCACAGTGTAGACCGGATTGAGAGAGGTCTGCGGCTCCTGAAAAATCATAGCAATTTTCTCCCCGCGAATTTGCCGCATCTGGTTTTCACTCAGCGCCGGCAGGTTCCGCCCATCAAAAACAATTTCACCGCCGACGATTTTGCCCTGCGGGGCAGGAACTAAGCGCATAATCGATAGTGCCGTCGCGCTCTTACCGCACCCGCTCTCACCAACAAGCCCAAACGTTCGGCCTTTCTTTATCGAAAAGCTCACATCCTGCACCGCCTTCACGACGCCTTTGTCAGTGAAAAAGTGCGTCGAAAGATTCCTGACCGACAACAATGTTCCGTTATTACTCATACTCTTCGTCTATACAAATATCGAAATTTGAAACAAGTTGGTTAATTGGTGAGTAGTTAATTGGTTAATTGATGAGTTGAATACTCACCACTCACTACTAACCACTCACTACTCATATCATTTGTGCTTCGTGCTTTTCAAAGTTTCATATTTCACTTCAAGCCTTATTGAATCCTGAGCTTCGGGTCGAGCGAGTCTCTCAGGGCGTCGCCGAAGATATTCAACGCTAATGACAGGAAGAATATCGCCAACGTAGCTGCCGCCATTTGCCACCATACACCTCGCGAAAGCTCAATCCTGGCATCATTTATCATCGCTCCCCAGCTCGGACGCTCCGCTTCTCCAAGCCCTAAGAAGCTCAGAATAACTTCCGCATGAATGAAGGCCACAAATCGCAGCGAAAAGTCAATTATCACAAGATGAAAAACATTGGGCAGCAGGTGTCTGAAGATTATCCGCCGGCGATTGCACCCATAGCTAATCGCAGCTAAGACATATTCTCTGTCTTTGTGCTTGATAACTTCACCGCGAATCAGCCGGCAAATGCCGACCCAGCTTGTTAGGCCGATAGCTAAATAGACCGCCGTGATACCTGTCAGCTTGTAACCCAAAAAAGTCTTGTCCCGCAGCACAACGGCAAAAGCCAATATCAGCAGGATATACGGAACTGAGCTTAAAGTTGAATAAATCCAGACGATTATTTCGTCAACGAAGCCGCGAAAATAGCCTGCAACAGCCCCTAAAGGGACACCTATGGCGACACTGATAAGCGAAGCACACAGCGCAACCGTTATCGATATCTTTGTTCCGTACAGCGTCTTTCGCAGAACTGACTGCCCAAAAATATCCGTGCCGAGAATATTTTCCGAGCTGGGCGGCGCATAAGATTGTCCGGTCTGTTCGGCCCACAGTGTCGGCCCAATTCGCCAATTAAAAAACTCCGACAAGTAGATAAAACCGGCAAGCAAAAAGTATATTACTATTACGCCGAGGCAAAGCGTCGCTAACTTGCGCCTGCGAAGCCTTCTGGCGCCGTCCTTCCACAGACTTGTGCCCTTCGGCAGGAACCCCGCAAGGCGGGAACCCGGTTCTGTCTTTATTATCTGCTGAGATTTACTCAAGAGAAATCCTCGGGTCAACAAGTGAGTAACAAATATCTGTTATAAGATTAAATACCACAAAAAGTATCGCACTTATGTAAGTCATAGCGCTGATAACGAAATAGTCACGTGAGCCGATTGCCTCGGCCATCAGATAACCCAATCCCGGAATGCCGAAAAACCTTTCAAGCAGCAGCGACCCTAAGAACAAAAACGGTATTGCTAAAACCACCCGCGTAATAATCGGTATCATAGCATTTTTCAAGACGTGCTTGAACAGCACACGCCTAACTGTAAGCCCTTTTGCAAAAGCTGTCCGAACGTAGTCATTTCGAATCTCATCGAGCATAACTGTTCTAAAGAAGCGCAGGTTTCTTCCAAGGCCTGCTGCTATACCGATTAACACAGGCAAGGCTACGTATTGGGCCATCCTTAATTCCGGTGAAAAGAATACCGGAAAAAGACCCCACCTGTACGCGAGAAAGTACTGGCCGAAAAGAATAAAACTAAGATACGGAATACTCATCCCCGCAACACAAATAACCACAGCTAAGATGTCCCAGACAGTACCGCGAACAAATGCTGCGACAAGTGCCAGGCTTACGGAAATTATTACGACCCCAAAGAATATCGGCACCGTCAAAGCAAGAGAAGGCCCCAGACCTCGTTTGATTTTGTCGATAACAGGTTCGCGGTCACGGGCCCTGCCGAAATTAAATGTCAGCGCGTTCTTGAAGTGGTTTACGAATTGGCTGTCCCACGACAAAAACAAGGGCTTGTTAAGGCCGTAATCTTCGCGGATTTCTTCTATTGTTTCCCGGGTGGCGCCTTTGCCGGCGATTTCAATTGATATGTCACCGCCCACGAGAGTGAACAATACAAAAGTCAGCAGTAGTACGCCGAATACAATCGGTATGGTATATAGAAGCCGCCTTGTTATGTACGCTGTCATCTATTGAGCTTTGCACTACGAAAAAAACCAGGGTGCTGAAAATCTTCAATTTTTATACGCTGCGCGTTTGGCCGTATCGATTCTGCGATACTTGCTCAGCCCGTATGCGAAGGCGTGCGGCTTGTAATTCTTATACCAGTCATGATGCAGCACATACGCGACGCGATGGTTTAAGAAGGCCGCGGGACAATCTTCCAGAACTATAAGCTCCATTTTTCTATACAGCCGGCGTTTTTCAGGGCCGTCGAGCATTACTTGCGCTTTTTCATATAATTTGTCAAACTCCGGATTGGAATAGTTGAATTTATTTGGTCCAGGGGCATGGTATCTGCTGTAAAACATTGCCAGAAAGTCCTGCGCATCGGGTGTGCTTGCGCTGCTGCCGGAGGTGAACATCTGAACACTTTTGGTATTGACCTTCTCCAGATAAGTAGGCCTGTCCATATATTCTGTTTCAACTTCGAGACCGACGGCATTCAAATTCCGTTTGAGGAACTGGCCGTACTGACGGTACCACGTATTTGTGCCCGGTAGAGTTATTTTGAGCGTGGGCAGTTTACCGCCGTGAATTTTCTCGGCCTCTTTCAATAGCTCCTGTGCCTTTTCCGGGCCATATTGGGCGTACCCCTTTTCTTTTATCTCGGGATTGTAAGAGGGCATTACCGGTGGTATAAGGCCGTGGGCAACCAGATGTCGATTGTTGAAAAACAGCTCTATAAACTTCTCGCGGTCTATGGCGCAGCTTATTGCACGGCGAAGCGGTTTGTTTTTACCGAAGACAGGCTCTGCCATATTAAAACCAAGCCAGTAGGTTGACGGGTCCTTAAAGGTTTTAAGGTGTATGCTGCGTTGCTTCATTGCCGACGTCAATTCACCGGCCCCGCCCATAACCTCATCGAAATTGTCTTTGGGGATTACGGTGGCATCGACTTTGCCCTGCAAAAATAAAAGCCAGGCCGGCTGGCGCTCTTCGATTACAGTCCAGATGACTCTATCGGCAAAAGGTATTGGTTTTCCTGCATCATCCAGATAACCGGCCTCGGCATCGCCTGGTTCACCCCGGCTCGGATAAAGCTCGCCCCTGAAAGCCAGGTTTCGGACAAGCTCGATATAGCTACCGCGGCGCCATACATTCAACCGGAACGGCCCGGTACCTACGGGATGGCTTATAATGTCCCTGCCGTAATAATCGACTGCCTCCTTGGCTACGGGCGCTGTTGCTGTATCCGCCAGGGCCATGCACAATTGCGGCCAGGCTTTTTTGAGCTTGATAATTAGTGTGTAGTCATCGGGAGTTGTTAATCCCTGAACCTGCCGCGAATAATCGACGTCCGCCTCGCTTTTGCAAGTTTTTGTATATTCACGAAACTCGTCGAGCCCGGCAATTTTGTTATCAAAGATAGACCAGTTTTGGCTCAGATACTTGATATTAGCGATTTTTTTGAGCGAGAAAACAAAATCTTCAGCCTTTAGCTCGCGTCCTTTACCGTTTGGCGGGGACCCCGCAGGGCGGGAACCAAAACACGGGTCATCCTGAAAGTAAACGCCTTTTTTGATTTTTATGGTATAGGTGAGCAAATCGTCGCTGATTTGCGGCATATCTTCAGCTAACAGAGGCACGAGCTGGTACGGGCGCTTCAGGAAATGATATTGATACAAAGGCTCGAACATCTGGCTGGCGACTATAACAGAATAAACGTCTCGCATATTCCCGGGGTCGAGGCCTTTTATCTTGGCCGAAAGAACGTGATGCAGGACCATTTCGTTTGGCTCTTCGAGCTGCCCTGAGCCGTCGCATCCTGCAATAATCAATCCCGCACAAATTATCGTTACAAGAAGTATCGGCCTTACTGACATGCCAATACCGTAGCGTCTCTGCAATTTGTACGTGGCTGCGGCAGATATAATTCTTACAAACTTCAAGGCAAAGTCCCTTTTGCTTTAAGCTGTTTAGTATCTGTTGCGGAAAACGAAAACCGACGATGTCACCTCTGCACCTGCTTTCGCAGGTGTAAACTTGTCCCCGCGGAAGCGGGGAGCAGGGGT
>CAZLIO010000135.1:0-5438 GCA_964559025.1 uncultured Pirellulales bacterium
AACAGATACTAATTAACAAAGATACTAAATTAAGTAAGGCATCAAAGAAAAGTATGGATTCCGACGGTTTTGTAGAGACAGAGGGTCTGACCAAGATATACTCTTCGGGTAAGATTCGGGTTAATGCCCTTAAGGACGTGAATCTATCTCTTGAAGAAGGGAAATTCTTAGGGGTAACAGGACCTTCCGGGTCGGGCAAGTCGACTCTTATGAATCTGTTAGGCGGTTTGGACAGGCCCTCTTCAGGGAGTATCAAAGTCGAAGGGAAATTTATCTCCGAATTGAACAAGGAAGAGCTGGCCCTATACCGGCGATACCAGGTCGGGATGATATTCCAGACATTCAATATTATATCCTCCTATACAGCTCTGGATAACGTAGCTTTTCCGCTGCTTTTTTCAGGTGTGCCCAAAAAAGAAAGAAATCGGCGGGCAGGCGAGGTGCTGGCAAAGGTGGGACTAATCAATCGCAAAGACCATCGACCAGCCGAGCTTTCCGGCGGTGAACAGCAGAGGGTGGCCATTGCCCGTGCATTAGTCAATCAGCCGAAAATCCTGCTTGCGGATGAACCCACCGGCAACCTGGACACAGGGACATCAAGACAGATTGTACAGATGCTGTCAGACTTGAACAGGAACCAGGGCTTAACCGTCATTATGATATCCCATGAACAGGCCCTCCTGTCTGAATTCGCTGATAATATTATTCACCTGCGCGACGGGGAAGCTGTTGAACAGGAAAAAATCAGGTAAAAAATAGATGAGAATTTCCGATTACATCGAGCAATCCTTTTCCAACCTGCGCAAGAAGAAACTGCGCACGTTTCTTACAACTTTTGGAGTGGTGATAGGAATCGGGGCCCTTGTTTCGATGTTTTCTTTCGGCAAGGGGGTTCAGAAAAACGTTACAGACAGTTTCAAAGAAATGGGGCTGTTCAATTATATAGCCGTCTATTCAGCCTCCAATAGAAGCAGAACCGAACAGGCCCATATGGACCCCGATGACCAGCATGACCAAATCCAAAATGAGCAAGTCACCGATTCGACAAACGGTCCTATCCTCGACGATGAATTTCTGCGGGAAGTCAGAAAAATGAAAGGTGTGGAAACGGCTTTTCCCGAAATTCGTTTCCCCGCTCTGATTAAATTCAGGGAAAAGGAACAGTTCAGTATTGTCCAGGTTATGTCTGCCAATGTTTGTCAATCAGAGCTGATGAAACTAAGGGCAGGCAAGGCTTATGTCGATGATGCGGAAAATTCCTTGATTATAAATGATTCGCTGCTGCGCCGTATGGATATCAAGGAGTTCGAGACCGTGCTTGGAGAGGAAATTGAGGTCTTCACTTTAGCTATTGATTCGGCCCTTCTTAATCCGGCAAATATGATGTCGATTATGCAGGGTGACAAGCTTCCATTCAGCCAGGAGAGCTATAGCTTCACCATCGCCGGTGTGGCTGAACGTATGGGAATGGGTGGATTTATTCCGGTGCGCAGCGATGTTTATATGCCGCCCGGACCGGCCGAAGGGATGAAAAAAATATCGCTGACAAGTATCCGGGATTTTTTCCAGCCGGCGGAGAAGCTCAAAGGCTATTCGGCGGTAACTATCAAGGTGGCTTCGGTAAAATATATTGACCCTGTTAAAGAGCAAATGGAAGCGAAGGGGCTTAAGACCTTCGCACTTATAGACCAGCTAAAAGAAATCAAGACCGCATTTTTATTTATGGATATGTTCCTGGCTGCGGTCGCGATGATTGGCATTACAGTTGCCTCTTTGGGGATAATCAATACGATGGTGATGTCCATTCTGGAAAGATACAGAGAGATAGGAATTATGAAAGCCATCGGGGCCAGTGATAAAGACGTGAAAAAAATATTCTTTTTTGAATCCGGAATGATTGGCTTTTTAGGCGGCATTTTCGGTCTTGCTTTAGGATGGTTCGTAAGTACGGTGATCAACCAGATCGCCAATCATTTTTTAGCCAAACAAGGCGTCCCGTATGTCAATTATTTCAGCTTTCCCCTGTGGCTTTGTCTGGGGGCAGTTGCCTTTTCCATACTTGTCAGCTTAGCGGCCGGGCTGTATCCGGCATTGCGAGCAGCCCGCGTTGACCCTGTCGTAGCACTGCGGCACGATTGACATCGTAACTTTAAAGTGTTTATATTCGCCAATTTTAACTTACTACTGGCTCTTACAAACACATTGCAATTGTGGGGTTTGGTACTATAATTTTCTCAATGTTTAAGAATATTTCCATAATCGGCGATGGCGGGATGGGCACCGTTTTAGCTATGCTGCTGTGTGAGGAGGGTATAGCCACGCGGATGTGGGGCTACGACCGTCGGCAGTTGGAAGAAATAGAGCGGAACAGTGAGAACAAGAAATTTCTGCCTGGGTATAAATTGCCGGAAGAGCTTGTGTTTGAAGCCGACGATGAGCGTATAATGGCCGGGGCGGACCTGATTGTATCCGCCGTGCCGTGTCAGTTTATGCGCGGGGTTTGGAAGCGCTTGAAAGATTACGTTCCGCAGGGCATTCCCATCGTCTCGGTCGCCAAGGGTATCGAGAATGATACATTGCTGCGCCCGACCCAGATACTTGGGGAGATATTGGACGAAAAACGAGGGACGAGGGACGAGACACGAGGGATGAAAGACGAGGGACAAGGGATGAGGGACGAGGGACGAGGGACGAGATTTGCAGTCCTCTCCGGTCCTACGATTGCCGATGAATTAGCCCGAAGGCTTCCGGCGACGGCCTGTGCGGCAGCCGAAGATGAAGCGCTGGCCAAGGAAATTCAACACACCTTTTCCGACGGGGTGCCCTGGCTGCGGGTCTATACTAATACCGATATTGTCGGGGTTGAGTTAGCCGGCGCTATGAAAAATATTATTGCCATAGCAGCGGGGATTATAGACGGCACAGGCGCCGGTGATAACGCCAAGGCGGCGCTTTTGACCAGAGGGCTTGCCGAGATAACCCGCCTGGGGGTCACAATGGGGGCCAGAGAGCAGACCTTTGCTGGATTGACCGGCCTTGGTGATTTGGTAACGACCTGCATTTCGCCAAAAGGAAGGAACCGCTCATTCGGCGAAAGGGTCGGCAAAGGGCAAACCGCAGAGCAGGCCCAAAGGGCCACCGAATCGGTCGTTGAGGGCGTTGCCACCTGCAAATCGGTGGTTGCTCTCGGGGCCCGATATAATGTTGAGATGCCGATTACACAGGCTGTCTATGAGGTTCTGTTTGAGAACAAGCCGGTACAGACGGCTATTGCAGATTTAATGAAGCGCCGACTCAAGGCTGAATGATTGAACTCGATACTCGATTCTCGATGCTCGGTAAATGGTGAGTGGTTAATTGGTGAGTGGTTAATTGGTGAGTGGTGAGTAGTTAGTTGGTGAGCAGTAATTAACCAGATTAGTCCTATAAACTTTGTTTTTCCCATACCTGTTGCAAGAACTTCCGCAATCATTTCATATTCATTTCGAGAGGGCTTTTTCCTGTGCGAGAAATCTTCTAATTTTGAAAAATTTTTCGTTAGAGAAAGATTTCAAAACGGTCCACAGGGTTTCTGAGCGGAAGCTATCCGGATGGATTTGGAACGGTGATTTTATCAGAAGTGGGGTCGGCTTTTTGCAATCCTCTGCAAAATGAGTTACTGAAATTTTTTCAGGCGTTTGGGCGGCCTGGCTTTTGTTTTATATACTTTAGTTGGCATCACGTTTTTTAGAAGTACAGGGCCGAGTAATTTAATGCAGGTAATGACCTGGAAACCCGATAAATCAGGATGATTCAGCCGGAGGCTTTTGTTTTATCGTAATTAGCGAAATGGAAATCCAGGCTTGAGCTTCGGCTAAATGTGGAGTGGTAGAATAAAGACCCTTACAGGTGTTATAAGCGTTACGCCTGATAAAAAAATACGCTTTTGTGGGTAAAATTCTCATGTTTAGACTATTGAAAAAGCACGCATATTCGATTGGTGTGGATATTGGGGACGAAGGCCTGAAACTGGTCCAGCTTGGAGATAACGGAAAGGGTATAAGTTTAATTTCCGGCAGCAGTGAAAATTTTCCGAAAGGTGTGAAAGCCGGCAGCAGCAAGTGGCAAAGATGGGCCATCGAGGCCATACGTCATCTGACATCGAATGGCAACTTTCAGGGCAAGGAGGTGATAGCGGCAATGCCGACGAGCGAGCTGTTTATTGATCATATAAGAATGCCGAAGGCAGATGAAAACAAGCTCGATGATGCTATCTTTTCGAGGATAAAGCAGAAACTTCCGTTCGAACCGGTCAAAGAGAACACAATAATGAAGTACATTCCTATGGAGCAGGATAATGTTCTGGTAATAGCAACAGAGCGGAAGATTATCGATAGACATCTGGCGATATATGAAAAGGCAGGCCTGACGATTAAGTCCATAGGTGTTTGGCCGACAGCTCTGGCAAACTGCTATACCAAGTTTTTTGGTCGGCGTAAATCCGACCTTGAAGCAATCGTAATGATAGTTTGCATTGAGGCGAACTGTACTAACGTTGTTATTTGCCGTCACAAGAATTTGCTTTTTGCTCGTTTGATATCGATAGGACTAAAGCAACTCGGCAACAAGAAAGGTCTAAACAGATTGGTGCTGGAGCTGACCGCCTGCAGACGGCAGTTTGCTTCAATGTACCCAAGAGCTCAAATCGAGCGTCTGATTTTCCTTTCAGGCCAGGCAGTAGAAAGAGACATATGCATGACGATAGCAAAGCAGCTGGAAATGCCGGCACAACTGGGAGATTGTCTGGCGGCAGTGGAAATAACTGATTCGGCTTGTCTAAGCAGGGACTCCAAAGATGATAAAGGGTCTTTAGGGGCCCCGATAGATAGAAGGAATTGTCAGCTTAACTGGGCTATTGCCTTTGGGCTTAGCTTGTCGTAGTAACACTGACGGACACTGACGAGAACAATGACTGACACGGACGAGAACACTGAAAGGCACTGACAAGTTAGTGTTAGTTCGTGTTCTAAGAGGAGACAAACAAGAAAATGGTTAATATAAATTTTGTGCCCGATGATTACATTCAAAACAACGAATCGCGCAGAACAAACTTGATGTATCTTGTGTTGTTTGTGGTGCTGATGATAGCGTTAGGCGGTTCCTTTATGACCATCAAAATACGGCAGGGGGCCTGTAGTGTTAAAGAGAAACTCGTGAATACCAAGATGACTCAGATACAAGAGACCATAAAACAGTTCGAAGAGCTTCAGGCCAAGCGTGGTGAAATGATGAGGACAGCTCTTACGACTGCAGAGCTGCTTGAGTCGGTGCCCAGAAGTGTTTTGTTGGCGTCGTTGACGAACAACCTTCCTTCGGGTGTCTCGCTGTTAAAACTGAGCCTGCTTCAGAAAGAGCCCAGGCAAAGCAGCCAAGCTGCGCCAAGCAGTAAATATCAAGCC
>CAZLIO010000135.1:5448-7960 GCA_964559025.1 uncultured Pirellulales bacterium
ACAGGCTAAAAAGACAGCAGCGGAAAACAAAGTCTCACCAGAGAAATTAATAGAGACCCATATAGATATCGAAGGCATGGCTCCGAGCGACCTTCAGGTTGCAGCTTATATCGAACGGCTGAGTACTTCGAGCTTGCTTGACAACGTAGCACTGGTGGAATCAAAAGAATATAAAATCGAGGACAGCACGTTCAGGCGATTCAAACTGACGGCAATGCTCGGCAAAGACGTCCACCTTACCAAGGATGACGTTAAGAAAATCAGGGACGGAGCTGAGAATGCAATGTGGAATTTTTGAAACACGGACTAACACTGACTAAAAGACTGACACAGACTAACACTGACGTCAGTGTCCGTCAGTGTTCGTAAATTGACCAATTAACCAAACTAAGATGAGGGCGTAATTATGACAAGTGGTTTAAGAAAAGTTGTGTTTTCCGTCTTATTGTTCGGTGTAGCTGTAGTCGGCTACCAATATATGATTAAGCCGGCTAACAAACATCTGGCCGATACAAAAGGGCGTCTTGAGACAAAATTGATTCAATTAATACTTATTTTGATCCTTAGCATATCTTGCAATTGATTCACTTAAGCAAATTTGGAAAAGCTGCCACAGCAGCAGAGGACCTTACAAAGCAGCTTGAGCAGCTGGAAGAGGCGATAAAGTTTTTTGAAAGTAAGCTTCCTCCCAAAAGCCAGATTCACAAGGTGCTTGAGCAGGTAACATTGATAGCCCAAAAGCAGGGTCTCAAGCCTAAAACAATTCGAACACTCAAGGAAAAAGACTATATGGGCTATATAGAACAGCCGTTAAAAATGGAATTGGAGGGCAATTTTAGCTCCTTTTACTCGTTCCTATTAGAGCTTGAGAAGCTTCCGCGCATAATGAAAATTCGTGAGCTTAAGCTGGATAAGCATAAAAGCACGGAGGGCCAAATAGCTGCTGATTTTATAGTAAGTATATTTTTCCAGAATAAACTCGGTTAAGTGGTGAATGGTAAATGGCGAATGGTAAACGGTGACTGGTAAATAGTAATAACCAGTTACCATCTTTAATGGAGCTTAATTATCTTATCTTTTTTACGCGATCAAAGCCTTGAAGATTTACCGGCACAAAAAAAGACGAGCACAAAGACGGGCACAAAGACGAGCACAACCGCCGGCAAGTCACCTGTTGACGGCACCGACAAGCCACAGGAATCTGAATACCTTACCGTGGCGACTCAGAAAAAACGAGTTCGCAAAAGTACCACGCTGCTTGCCGTTTTGTTTATTATAGGTCTTCTGTGCCTTTGGTTTATGATAAAAAAGAGCACCCCGAAAGCAGCATCCGCAGGCTCTGTTGAGACGGAACAGACGCTGATTGAGACGGCCATTAACCGACTCACCGGCGTTAAGTCAAAAATCTTCAGCAGGATGGATGAAATAGTCAAAAAATTCTATGAGTTTTCCGACGTGCCACAGGTCGAGGTCAATGAGCTGGCGAAAAATCCTTTCGAGATTGAAACCTTTTCAGCCAATTTAAGGGAGAAGCCCGTTGCTGAGGAAATTGACACAAAAAACCTCTGGCAACAGCAGATAAGATATAAATCAAAGAGCATGCAGCTTTTGAGTATTATGCAATCGAACCAGGGCAATTGCTGCATGATAGATGATAGAATCCTCTATGAGGGTGATTCAATCAAAGGTTTTAAGGTTCTCCAAATTGGCGATAATTACGTCAAGCTTGAATCGGATGGTGTGCAAATAACATTGAATCTGTCGGAATGAATCCCGTTAGAAATTATGTAACGGGAATCTAATGATACACAAAAATATGAAATTTCTAACGGGATGAAACTACCCTTTATATCTGAAAAAAGAAAGGATTCATCGAAGCCGAAAAAGGATTTAGAACGGAGCTTAGACACCGGCCCGGCACCAAGTCCGGACTGCTCCGAGGACCAGTCGGTGCGCGGGCTAAGTGAGCTTTATTCTCCGGAACAGGCGGGCGAATCACATGTTTACGATATCGCTGATGTCCTGCTGGAGATGGGCAAGATTAATTCCAAGCAGCTCACAAGCCTGCGAAAACAACAGCAGGCAAAACCAGCTTCTGATGTCACAGCATTGCTGTTGAAGATGGAGAAGATTAGTTCTGATGATATTTTGACGGCCACAGCCAAGTTATATGACCTCGATTTCAGACATATAGGGCCGGATGACGTGAAGAAGGAAGCTCTTGAAAAACTTAACATTGATTTTATAAAGAGCAACTCCGTTTGTCCGATTGCGATAGAGCAAGGGACTTTGGTTGTTGCAACAAGTGAGCCGGCAAATGTCCTTGCGATAGAGGATGTGAAAAGACAGACCCAAATGGAGGTTAGGGTCGTAGTCTGCAGCACGAAAGACATCGAGGCCATGTGTGATTCCTTTAAGGACGAAAGGCTTGATTATGACCTCGACAATATCATAAGCGATATGGCGGATGTTGAGGTCGTTCAGGACCAGGAGGAGGAATCAGAAGACCTGG
>CAZLIO010000136.1:0-7933 GCA_964559025.1 uncultured Pirellulales bacterium
AAAACAGATTTTCTTAAATAATATATGCCTAACCTCAATTTTGCAGAAGCCTTATCTTGTTATCTAAAGGAGGTCAGAGATGTTTGTACAGCAGTTTTTTGTTAAGGGTCTGTCGCACAGCTCCTATTTGCTCGGTGGGAGCAAAAAGTGTGCAATCGTCGATCCTCGAAGGGATGTGGATGTTTATTTAGAGGCAGCCAGGGATATGGGAATGAAGATTACACATATCCTGGAAACCCATCTTCATGCCGACTTCATCTCAGGACATTTAGATCTTGCTGAAAAGACGGGCGCTACGATAGTAGCGCCGAAATCGGCAAAGTGCAAATTCAAACACAAGGCCGTTGCCGAAGGAAATAAGTTCAATATTGAAGATATGCAGCTTAAAGTGCTGGATACGCCCAGGCATACTCCGGAGCATATCACTTATGTCGTAACAGATAAATCCAGAGGTCCCGAGCCGGCATGCATCTTTTGCGGCGACGTATTGTTTGTAGGTGATGTGGACAGGCCGAGGTCTCGCAAACGCACTGCACAAGCTCGAAACCGCCAACAAACGGATACCGTTGCATATTCCCGACTCCCAGAGCAATATGTTTATCGTTCAGCCTCTAACCGGAAGCGCCACAGCGAGGCTGTTTATGACTCACCCCAGCACTGAGTAGCGCATCAAGCGGCTTATGACCATGGATCGCGAATGAGAAGTGCTGAGTGAGCAGAATGAAGTTACAGGTGTGCCTATGGAGAAGTCTCAAGAAAATCTTTTTCAAACTAAAAGTCCCAAACATCTTGCCAGGGTTGTCCTTACGGCGTTCACCCTTACATTTATCAGTGCAAGAATTCTGGTCTTTTTGATAATGTCTCGTACTGTCCCTGATTTTTACGTGCATATTAAAGGAACACATCTACATCATCTTAACTACGGTATATTTCTGCTCTCTGCAGTATGCGGTTATCTACTCTTTCGGCATCCTACCGGTCGGTATTTGGAAGTCGCGGCGATATTATACGGGATAGGTATGGGGCTAACTTTCGATGAATTCGGAATGTGGATACATCTGGGTGGCAGTTACTGGCAGCGTGCGAGCTGGGATGCAGTGACATTAGTGGCCAGTCTATTTGCCCTGATTGCTTTTGCTCCTTCGTTGAAAAGGCTTCAACCTCGACATTGGCTGACAGGTGTCATTTTATTGTGTTTTATAATAGTATTTTTCTTCATGTTCATTAAGTCCTTTGAATATGCCGGCAAGAGATTTAAGCCTGAAATCCAGAAAATCGAATCCACCGCTCCTCACTGAGCAGCAGTTTTGCATCTATCCATAGACAAGGTGGCTGAAATAAACTGATAAAAAATCTGAAGGAAAAATAGTATATCATGTTTGATAGAGTACTAATCATATCTGTATCGGCCGGGGCCGGGCATCTCAGGGCGGCGCAAGCCGTCGAAAAAGCATTTTTGCTTTTAGATGCCGCTAAAGAGGTACGAAATGTTGACGCGCTACAATACACTAACAAGCTCTTCCACGAACTATACTCTAAGGCTTATATCGACGTCGTAGATAAGACGCCGGAGATATGGGGCTGGCTCTATGATCACTTCGATAAACCCTGGCATAATGAACGTCGTCGCCTGGCCTTCGACAAGCTTAATACCCGGCCATTTGTGAAAATGTTGGAGGAATACCAGCCAGATATGACTGTCTGTACACATTTTCTACCGGCTGAAATCATCTCTTGGCTGAAAGAGAAACATCGACTTCATACCCGGCAGGTTATAACCGTAACTGATTTTGATATACATGCTATGTGGCTGTGCCGGCACTATGAACACTATTTCGTCGCTCTTGACGAGACAAAAGCTCACTTGGAAGAACTGGGTGTTCCGTCGGACAAAGTCACGGTCTCTGGCATCCCAATTGACCCGGTTTTTTCCGAACATAAGGACAAGGTCGAGATGCGTCGTAAGCTGGGCCTCGACACTTCCTTGACTACTATACTTGTCTCTGCTGGTGGTTTTGGTGTGGGGCCGATCGAACGGCTGATACAATCGCTCGCTAAAATGCACCACAAGGTTCAAGTTGTTGCTATATGTGGCAAGAACGAGGAGCTAAAAGACCGGATTGATGAACTTGTGGTAGAATTGCCGTCGTCTTCTACTTTGCAGATCAAATCCATTGGCTTCACGAACGAAATGGATTCGTATATGTCTGCCGCGGACCTTGTATTGGGTAAAACCGGCGGTTTGACAACCTCCGAGGCTTTGGCAAAAGGTTTAGGTTTTGTCATTGTTGATCCTATTCCTGGTCAGGAACAACGTAATGCCGACCACCTTCTTGAAGAAGGAGTGGCAATAAAGTGTAATAATTGGCCGGTTTTAGCTTACAAGATAGATAGATTACTTGATGATCCTCAGCGTATTGCTCAGATGCAATTTAAAGCCCTTAATTTAGCCAGGCCATCAGCAGCTCATGATATTGTTGAAAAGTTAATATGCCTTTGACATTCAGGGACTGCACAGACCAAAACAGTCTAAAAAATATCAAAAAAATGAGTTTATATGGGCGATAGTCAGCAAAGTGTTGAATAGAAATAGGAATAAACCAAAACTTGTTAATTAGTTGTGAGGTTTTATGTTATGCCAGAAATTATTCTTCTAAGACATGGAGAAAGTGTATGGAATAAAGAAAACAAATTTACCGGCTGGACTGACATTGACTTGTCTTCAAAAGGCATAGAAGAAGTAAAAAAGGCGGCAGAGCTTTTGAAAGATGATGGTATTACTTTTGATATTGCATTTATTTCTGTATTGAAAAGAGGGATAAGGACACTATGGATTGTTCTGGACGAGATAGACCTGATGTGGATCCCTGTTTATCGTTCATGGCGATTGAATGAAAGACATTATGGTGCCTTGCAAGGGCTAAATAAGGCCGAAGTGGCGGTAAAGCATGGGGAAGAACAAGTACTAAAGTGGAGAAGAAGCTACGATGTTAGGCCTCCTGCTCTTGAAAGGAGCGATCCAAGATACCCAGGAAATGACCCAAAGTACAGAGACTTAGACCAAAAGGATATTCCTCTTACAGAATCGCTGAAAGATACGGCAATGAGGTTTATTCCATATTGGTATGAGATGATATCACCTGTTTTGAAATCCGGAAAGAGGATACTCATAGCAGCATATGGTAATAGTCTGCGTGCCTTGGTTAAGCATCTCGATGGAATTTCTGAAGAAGAGATTGCACAGCAAAATATTCCAACCGGAATACCTCTTCTTTATAATCTGGATAAAAACCTCAAGCCGCTTGGCAGTTACTATTTAGGAGATCCAGAGGAAGTTAGAAAAGCTATTCAGGCAGTCAAGAATCAAGTAAAATCCTGCTGATATAGCACTAAAAAAACAGTCTTGAATGATAGAAGCGGCTATCGGCAGTAACATAAAAATGCAGAAATCACAAAACAACAAAATTCCATCTGTGTCGTCTCTACCTGCGTCGAAAACAAAAGGCCACCAATTCAGATCGTGGTTTTTCGGTATTTTGTTGTTGGCTGGAGTAATTGCATCTATAACTCACCTTGGTGAAATAGAACATTTTGCCAAACTGGCACATGAGGCTAAGCCTAAGTGGTTGCTGGTGGCCTTGTTTCTGCAATTCGGTACTTATGTTTGTACTGCAGCAATTTGGAAACTGGGTCTGCATTATGTTTATATACGGCAAAGTTTTTTTTCATTCGTACCGCTTGCCTTGGCCAAACTATTCGCAGACCAAGCCCTGCCAAGCGGTGGAGCGAGCGGAATCAGTTTCTTTATCGCAGCTTTGAAACGCCGTGGGGTACCTACAGATCTCTGTATGGCTATAATGTTAGTAAGTCTCGTATCATATTATTTGGCCTATCTTATAGTCGCGTTAGCAAGCTTGGCTCTGCTGTGGTTCTATCACGCGATTCACATCTGGATTCTTTTGCTGGTGGGATTATTCTGCCTTGTGGCAGTAGCAATCCCTGCCGGCGCGTTATTTTTACAAAATTTGAGCAAAAAAACGCTTCCCAAGCTTTTTACACGACTGCCAAACGTTAGAGATTTACTGCAAGGATTTACCCAAGCACCTAAACACCTACTTCATAATCGGCCCTTGGTAGTTATATCAATATTGTTGTATGTCGCAGTCTTTATACTTGATGCAGCAACGCTATGGGTAATGCTGCTTGCCGTAGGACAGGATATTTCATTTCTCGTGGCGTTTCCCAGTTTTGTAGTCTCCTCAATAATTTCTACTCTTAGTCCGATTCCGTTGGGATTGGGTGTCTTTGAGGCAAGCTCCGTTGGAATGCTCAAAGCGCTCGGCGTACCGATTGAAGCAGGACTTACCGCTACCCTGTTATTGCGAGGATTCACGCTGTGGTTGCCAATGCTACCCGGTCTTTGGCTGGCAAGACGGGAGTTGCGGTGATAATTACATATGTATGGGATGAATCAATAATGGATCATGCCTACCTGCAATCGCGTAACAGCGCCGACTTGAGGGCAAGAATTCTGGAAAACTTTGGATATCTCGGCCTCGAAATTGACGAAGCCAAAAACAAGGAAAATGCAGCAGTCTTTTCAACACCAAGCTCCGAAGTCTATGCAATGACGATTCGCACCAACGAAGAGCTGGTCATCGCACGTGAAACTTACAGAATCCTAACCCGCAGCAAAAGCTAACAAACTGGGTATGGCGGGGAAATATAGCAATTTTTCTTGTTTGTACTAACGGTTCGTCTTACAATTTTGTGTATTTTTTATCGTTGGATTATTCTAAGCTAAAAACTCAATTTAACGCCGCGGAAAGTTCTGAAATAATAGACTTCACCCGGCATGGAAAGCAAGGGAGGATATCATGGGCAAGACAGATTCAGCCGACCTCAAACCTGCCGCCAAATCAGGGCCCCTTTCCAAAGAAGAGTTGAGACTGATAGATGCATACTGGCGGGCGGCAAACTATCTTTCGGTGGGTCAGATTTATCTGTATGACAACCCGCTTTTGGAAGAGCCTCTGAAATTAGGACATATAAAGCCGCGACTGCTGGGACACTGGGGGACAACGCCGGGCCTAAACTTCATATACGCTCATCTAAATCGCGTGATAAAGGCCCGGAACCTTAATGTAATTTACGTTTGCGGACCGGGCCACGGTGGGCCGGCAATGGTGGCCAACACCTACCTCGAGGGGACCTATAGCGAGTTATATCCAAACATTTCACAGGATTCCTCCGGAATGAAAAAGTTTTTCAAGCAATTCTCGTTTCCCGGGGGCATACCGAGTCATGTGGCCCCGGAGACACCGGGTTCAATCCACGAGGGGGGCGAGCTTGGATATGCAATTTCGCACGCTTTCGGTGCGGCCTTCGACAATCCCGACCTGCTCGTCGCCTGTGTGGTGGGGGATGGTGAGGCCGAAACAGGGCCGCTCGCGACAGCGTGGCATTCGAACAAATTTCTTAATCCCGTCACCGATGGCGCGGTATTGCCTATCCTTCATTTGAACGGATACAAAATTGCCAACCCTGCAGTCCTGGCCCGTATACCCGAGGAAGAGCTTGAGGAGCTTTTTATAGGTTACGGCTACAAACCTTATTTTGTGGAAGGTTCCGAACCGGAGGCCATGCACGAGCTTATGGCCAAAACACTTGATTCAATACTGAACCAGATAAAGAAAATCCAGAAAGAGGCACGTCAACAGTGCAAAGCAACGCGTCCCAGATGGCCGATGATTATCCTGAAAACCCCCAAAGGCTGGACCGGTCCTAAAGAGGTTAACGGCCTGAAAGCCGAAGGCTCATGGCGCTCACACCAGGTCCCGCTGTCGGATATGACGAAAAAACCAGAAAATGTTAAACTGCTTGAGAGTTGGATGAAGAGCTATAAACCGGAAGAGTTGTTCGACGAGAACGGCACTCTTATTCCGGAACTGACGGCTTTGAGCCCTTCCGGCGAAAAGCGGATGGGCGCTAATCCTCACGCCAACGGCGGTCTGCTTCTTAAAGACCTTAGAATGCCTGACTTCGAGGATTACGCTGTTGATGTACCCAAACCCGGCGCTGTCATGGCCGAGTCAACAAGGGTGCTGGGTAGTTTCCTACGCGACGTGATGAATTTAAACAAGAAGCGGCGAAATTTCCGGGTGTTCGGCCCCGATGAAACGGCATCGAATCGTCTGGGCGCTTTATTCGAATCGACCGGTCGAACATGGATGGCCGAAATCCTGCCCGAAGATGACAACCTCTCTCCGGATGGAAGGGTTATGGAGATTCTCAGCGAGCATACGTGCCAGGGATGGCTGGAGGGATATCTGCTCACCGGCCGGCACGGATTCTTCTCCTGCTATGAGGCCTTCATTCATATCGTAGATTCGATGTTCAATCAGCACGCAAAGTGGTTGAAAGTCACACGCAAGGAAATCCCGTGGCGGCGTCCGATTTCTTCATTAAATTACCTGCTGACCTCGCACGTCTGGCGGCAGGACCATAACGGGTTCAGCCACCAGGATCCCGGTTTCATCGACCACGTTGTGAACAAGAAGGCCGATGTGGTTCGCGTGTATTTCCCGCCTGATGCAAACACTCTTTTGTCCGTAGTTGACCATTGCCTTCGAAGCCGCGATTATGTTAACGTCATTGTAGCAGGCAAGCAGCCGCAGCCGCAGTGGCTTGATATGGATTCGGCTGTCAAGCATTGTACGTCCGGCATTGGTATCTGGGAATGGGCAAGCAATGACAAGGGCAGTGAGCCGGATGTGGTAATGGCCTGCGCAGGGGATGTGCCGACATTGGAGACGCTGGCGGCCGTCGAATTGCTCAGAGAGCACACCCCGGACCTTAAGGTGCGTGTAATCAATGTGGTCGATTTAATGACGCTGCAGCCTAAAGAAGAGCATCCTCACGGCCTTTCGGATAAGGAATTCGACACACTCTTCACCACGGACAAACCCATAATCTTCGCATATCACGGCTACCCCTGGCTTATACACCGGCTCACTTACCGCAGGACCAACCACAAGAACATGCACGTAAGAGGTTATAAAGAGGAAGGAACAACTACGACCCCATTCGACATGCTTGTACTCAATGATTTGGATCGTTTTGACCTGGTGGCGGATGTGATAGATCGGGTCCCAAAACTTGGATATATGGCTGCCTATACCAAACAATACGTCCGTGACAAACTTATAGAACACAATCAATATATTGAAAAGTACGGACAGGATATGCCGGAGATTCGTGAATGGACATGGAAGCAAGATTCACAGCCATCCGAAGGCCCTTCCAAGATGGGAGAGACAAAATGATTGATACAGAAGCAATAGCTGCCGTCACGCACGATATATCGCGCAAGAGTTTTTCTCATGAATTCGGAAGGCCCGAAGTGGAACTTGAGCGGAAACCTGCCTGGCAAAAAGTGCGCGATCTTGGAACGCGATTATGGCTTGATACTGGGGACATCGACGAAGCTAAAAAGCTCTGGTGCTCGGAGTTCGAAGCACTGACCACCAACAATACACTGCTAAACAAGGAAATCCAAAAGGGCATCTATGATGATTTGGTTTGTGAGGCGGCCGACGTCATTCGCAAAGCCGCTCCGAGTATCGACGAAAAAGAGCTGATTCTTGAGATAGCTTTTGTGCTTAATGCTCATCACGCCTTGAGGCTTGTTGACATATTTGATGCATGGGTCAGCGTCGAGCTCCATACCGATTTGGCCCATGATGTCGAGAGGACCGTTACATACGGAAAGCGGTACTTTGACATCTGTCCCGAAAGGTTCTATATTAAGGTCCCCCTGACGCCTGCCGGCTTTCTAGCAACCCGCAAGCTGGGCCGGCTTGGAGTGCCTGTCAATTTTACGCTGGGCTTCTCCGCCAGGCAGAACTACCTCGCCGCGCGGTTCTCGCGTCCC
>CAZLIO010000137.1:0-7932 GCA_964559025.1 uncultured Pirellulales bacterium
TAATATGTCGTGCCAGGAATAAGGCCGTCCGGAAAGGCAAATCCGGGAAAGCCGGCAACATAAAACGATAACGTCTGGTTGCCCACGAATGCCTCTGGTGCGCCGTCATTTACATAGTCAAAATTGTCGCTGAAATACACATCATGCGAGAGGGCAAAATCTCCCGGAACCCAGCTTATATTCACCCACGTATCCGAATGGTAAGCACCATCCTCCGGCCTGGGACCAAGGGCCTTTGTAAACACCGGAGGGATACCGTTAAACAAGTCCTCTATCTGCTTTGGCGTGAGAACCCGGTCGTAGATGCGGAAATCATCCAGACGGCCGTCGAAGTATCCATCGGCCGCGTACTGTGACCTGCCAAGCCAGTTTTGATTAGTCTCGCCGAGAGTGCTCGGCGTGTGTCTGGCAGTAGTGTTCTGGGCTGCAAGCTCTCCGTCGAGGTACAGTGAGTGGACGTTTTCATCTGCATTCATCGTTAAAACCACTTGATGCCATCCGCTGGGCAAGGTCGCCGGCGCGGTCGTCTGGTCCTCATCATTGAAAGTATCAATCGTAATGGCGAAACGCATCGAGCCATCCGTGCCGATACGCGGCGTAAGGAACATGTTGACTGTCGTGCCGGTTCCGAAGTCGAAAATGCGCTGCCAGCCGCCACCCTCATTAGAAAAATCCACCCATGTGGCGAAAGTGGAGCTTCTCAGCGAACTAATTAGCGAGCCGATAGGCAACTCTACATAGTCGTTAGTGCCGTCAAATTCCAGGGCGCCGCCAATTTGCCCGGCCACCCATTGGGGCTCACCAAACAGAGTGCCATCATAACCATTGCCGGAACTGTCCTGGGCGGTCGCGCCGGAACCGTCATCGAACTTCCAGTGAGCCACCAGATTAGCCGAGACATTACCCGCTATGCTCAGAACCAAGACAAAAGAAACCAGATACATCAATTTTTTGCACATAATAATCCTCCTTCACACCGTCCCTCTGTCCATTTTGAGGAGCGGGATTAAAAAAATAATGTAGGTTGTTAATTGAAATGTAAAAAATCATTACCTTCGAAACACAAAGTTTCCGCTGCAACTCTGTGTTTTGCATAATAATTCCTCCTCTATCGAGAAACTGCAAGAAATACGCCCGCTGGAAGACGAAAAATGCACAGATACCCGATTCTAAGAGCATAAACTTAACCGATTTTATTTATACCAAATTTGACACTATCTCGTCAAGGTAAATCATTGGATAATCTGCACAAAAAATCTCTGAAGAGGATAATAAGGACTTGTTTGTTCAAAAAGCACTATAATTATCTAATACGAATCTGGAAACAGACTTTTTGTTCCAAAGCCTTTGTACACCCGGACTGCCGAATGAATAGGCGGCATGTCCCGCTCGGTCTAAGTTGCACCATCGATGTCGGCCATCGATGGTGCGTTTATATTTAGTCGCGTCCATGCCGGGTGGTTTTGTTCACCGGTCTTCTCTTCTGCGGGAGGAACGCTCAGGCGGGAAGAGGTCTTTCTGGACGAAAATCGCAATGTAGTGGTACGTACCGGTCATTAGCTCGTAGCGGACGGCAATCCAGCCGGCCTGCTCGGCCTGTTTTACCAGCTGGCTCAATGCAATGGCGTGCGATTGATCCCGGGTCGCGATATTAGTATATTTTTCTATCACGCAGAGCCGACCGGTGGCCCTGACGACCTGACGCAGATGACGCAGGTAATCGATCCTGCCGTCGGCGTCCAAATGATGATAGGTCTTCGATAAAAAAGCAAGATCGCAGGAATTTTCCGCCAATCCGGTACCATCTGTCGGACACAGATAGGGCCTGACCTGCGGCACACCGCCGAACTTCCTTTTCATCCTATCCACCTTATTCTGCTCGACTTCCGAAGCATATACAGTGCCCTCTTTGCCCACAAACTTAGCCATTCGCTCGGCCCAGAAGCCGTCGCCGGCGCCGATGTCCACAACCACGTCACCGGGCCTTAGGTCCAGTTCTCTGAGCACATAATCACTTTTGGCCCGGTACGGATATCCGCCTGTGCCGGTTAGCTGGTGCTGTTTGGGCTCTGTAACCCGGGTGCTCTGCCACAAGTCCGTGGACGTTGTTACAGGTGAACCGCCCGCGGTAACAATAAGCATCAAAATTGCCATTAACAACAAACTGATTCTTCGCATAGTGAGTCTCCTCAATTATGTTAGAAAATATTATGTTGCGCCTTGGATTTTAGTTTCATTTGCGCCTTGCCGAACCGCGAACGTCGGTCAGCCAATAAACAACCATCCCGGCGCCAAGAGCACTAAGCAGAACTATTATGCTGACGCGCCGGGTTGCCTCGGACGAACGACCAAATGTAATAGACCGGGATACCTAAGAGGATGCTGCCGAGGCTGAAAGCCGAAGGTTTCGGCCACTGTATGAACGCAAATACAGCCGTGAAAAGAATCACGGCCATGAAGATCGCCGGGACAACAGGATATACGGGTACGCGAAACGGTCTTTCCATATCCGGGCGGCGCCATCGAAGGACATACACTGCACCTACAAAAAGTAGTGCAAAGAGCGATACGCCCACCGAGGCATACTTGTACAAGTTCTGAAAGTCCGTCACGAACAGAATAATGACCGCGCACACACTCTGCAAGAGCATAGCGTACGTAGGAACCCGCCCCTTTGAGCTGACACGCTCAGCTATGGATGGAAACAATCCGTCCCTTGCCATGGCGTAGTAAATCCGCGGGCCGGTGATAACGAAAGCGCTCACTGTAGCCAGGAATGTCAATCCCAGCACAACGGAGAAAACGCTGGATGCTCTCGGCCCAAAAAGATTTTCCACCGCGAGCTGGGGGACCCGCTCAGCGTTGTCAAATCCCACATCGGCCAGAGGTACCGCGTAGGCGAAAACGAGATTCAGGGCCAGATACAAAACGACTACCAATCCGGCGCCCAGCAGCAGTGACCGCGGGAGAATCCTGGCCGGGTTCTTAACCTCGCCGGCCAGATAGGTGGCGGCGTTCCAGCCGCTGTAGGCAAACATAACATAGAACAACTGAGTAGCTGCAGTCCCAAGTTTGACCTCTCCTATCGACTGTCCTGCCGCAATGTTTGCCATCTGTCCTCGGCCGAACAGAAATGCCATCACTACAAAGACTACAAATATGCCGAACTTGAGAATCGTGGTGAGATTCTGTGTCCAGGCGGAATGACGAAGACCAATGAGATTGGGCAGCGTGACCGCAAAGATAATTATCGCGGCAATGATCTGGACAAGGTGTCCCGTTTCCTTCTGGGCCAATCCGAACGGTGTCAAAAGGTATAAAGCCGATATATAGCCGGCTACAGCTAACGGCGCGGAAAAGCCCAAAAAAAACGACGTCCAACCGGATAGAAAGGCAGGCATCGGGCCGTATGCTTCGCGAAGGTAAACGTACTCCCCCCCTGCCCGGGGTAGAGCGGCCGCTAACTCCGCTACACAAAGAGCACCGCATATTGCCAACAAACCACCAAGGGCCCAAAGCCCAAATATTACGGGGTAGTTCTGGAGTGAAGCCATCATGTATCCGGGCGAGACCAGAATTCCTGTACCCACCATGCTGGCAATCACCACGTAGGTAGAAGTTGATAGACCAAATCCTCGCTGCAATTCTTCCTTTGGCATTCTTATTGTCCTTACAGTACCCCCATCTTCAATGATTGCACGGCCCGATAGCAATATCCGTCTTCAGCGATGTCCGGAGCCATCTGGTAAATTCCGGCGCCGATGATAACGCCGGCAATAATGCAGGTCGAATCGAAAAGCGACAGTTCTTTCCTTGGAGCTATCTGCATAACAGGTCTCGCCGAATCCGGCGCCTCCGTTTCACTACTATTTATCTGTGCTTTCTACTCATACGTTTAGTGAATTTGCCAGCAGCCCATCCCAGATCTGCCGCTGTTCAATCAGTGCCTGGAGGCGGTCCGGTACCTTATCGCTTGCTTCCATCATCTGCCAGCCGCCCCAGCCCATTTTTACAAGCAGGTCCATTTGAAGCTGATACGGAAATCCCGTGTCCTTGAGATTGTGCAGATGCAGCGTATCGCCCAGAAAATCCTTGACCAGGTTGAAATTGTGCTCGAATCCTTTACCACTGGTATCCCTCTTATCGGAATTGAGTTTCACCCGCACGCTCGGCTGGTCAACCCGGTCTATAATCGCCCTGATAGTCGGCAAATCGCCTGCATTACCGTGCGCTTCGAGGCGAACCTGCTGGCCATAGTCGGCGGCAAAAGCCCCCACGATGTTAAGCGAATTACCTATCTGCTCGATAGTTTTCTCTCGCGGGACGCCATCGTGAAAGCTGTTCGGGAACACTCTCACGCCGCTGCCGCCTGTATCACGGCTGAGCTTTATGTAGGACTTGGTATTTTCAATTGCCGCTTCGAGCTTCACCGCCTCCGGCCAATCATACCGCTCACTTGTCGCAAGACCCACCAGAATAACCGGGCTGTCCTCAAAACGTTTCTTCACCTCGCCGCGCTGCTGTGCGCTCAGTTCCAATTCAACACCATGAGCATAGGATTGGCTGGTTCGCAGCTCGACGCCAAAGGCCTGAGCTTTGCAGCAGTTGGCGATAAGAGTCGGTATATCCCAGTCTTTGCCCCACTGGTAAGTGGTGAATCCGAATCGCGTTCTTGTGCTGCGTTTTTTTGCGTCTGCTGTCCCGAGGGAACTGCATGATGTTAATGTCGTGGTCGCAAGGGCACCGGCGGCAACACGAACACCCTGCGCCAGAAAATTACGGCGTGAGAAATCCCTTCGATTGTAAGGCATAACTTATCCCCTTCACATACAGTTTATGGAATTCACCCGATATTGCCGGGTTCAATTATTTACTCTGACGTTTCTTAAGCGTAACACCAAGGCCCTGACCCTGTCCCTGATAAACTGTCTCCAGATTGGGATTTGTAGTAATGGCCTTGATGAAGTCCTGCCCTACCATGTCAATATTATGGGCCAGGATTAGTCCGCCCGGACGCACTAACGGCAGCAGCTTATTCAGGTAGTCGGTATAACCTTCTTTATCCGCGTCGATGAACAGGACATCGATAGGCTCTTTGATATTTTTAACTGTCTCGTGGGCATCCCCCATAACGAGTGTAACGAGGTTATCAACGCCGGCCCGCTTGAAATTCTCGCGGGCAAGTGAGGCCCGGCCCTCGTCGATATCGTGAGTGGTGAGCTTGCCGCCCGTCGTCCGCAGGGCAAGGCAGAACCATATACCAGAGTACCCGTTGGATGTACCTATCTCGACAACATGCTTGGCACCCACCGCTTCGGTAAGCAAACGCAGTATTCTGCCGTCCTCCATCGGCACATTCATCATACCTCTGCTCTGATTACGGTCCATATCATCAAGTACGCTCAGAATCTTTTTCTCTTGTTCGTTAACCGGCACAGGCGGCTGCTGAGGAGCGGCCGAGAAGCCCCTGCCGCCCCGCCTTCCGCCGAAATCTCCGCCCCGCCGTCCCGGCTGGGCCGTTAAAATATCAACGACGGCTAATACTAAAACAGCCGACAGAATGACTAACATAATCTTCTTCAACATTTCCTGCTCCTTTCAAAAATTGCAGTTTCTTATTGTTCTAATTGAAGTTTTGCAAAAGTCTTGTTACCATTTAAATACACTGAATTTGTAAAGATAGAGACGGACTTAAAGGAGACTTTATTGCGGCTTACATAAAAAAAATACATAATGCGGAGGAAAGCCCCATTTAGAGGATATTACGGTCCTTTTTTTTCAGCAGTCCGAAGTTTTCTTTCTCCGTCAGAACAACCCAGGCCCGCCAATCTTTTTTGCGTATTAGCACAGGTCCGATTGGCTTTATGTCCCTAAGCCAGACCAAAAAGCCGAACCTGGAGTCCATCTTGCTGTCCCAGTATTCATCGCTGCCTTTGATATAGTGATTATAACGCTGTCTTATTTCGATTATCTGTCCCGGCGTCAGGTTCTCGAAATTTTTAACCGCTGCAACAATTGCTGTCGCGCAGACAGGCCCGGAGCTTACTTTCAGAAATAATTTATCGCCGGCCAGGACCCGCCCAAAAGCAGGATGTTTTGTTTTGGTAAAACGCGATTCGATTTGCTTGCGACCATCTACAATCGCATCAAGATAAGGTTTCTTCAGGATTACCAGATGATAATTCGCCATATGATTTAACACTTACTTTCAGGACGACTTAAGTTCGACTTCAAATTCGCCGTAGGAATCAAACAACGCAAAAGCTCTTCTGTGTAAATGACCTTGTCATCTTCAGCCAGTGCGTGAAGGCAAGGCAAGCTTCCACCGGTATATATCAAGGCTATGGCCTGGACGCCTGCCGTATCGGTCAACGCATACCAGGTCGTGTAAGGCCAGAAAAAATCGTCCAGGTCACCAAGACCGTAAATGTTAAGAAACACATTGCCGCGAAGAAATGTTTCTATTGTACTCTTATCATGTAAACAGACCGCCTTCATTATCCCCCCTTGCCTAACAAGCCGGCCACAGCTCGAATATGTTCGGGCGTTGTACCGCAGCAGCCGCCCACAATGCTCGCACCGGCACGCAGGCATTCCATAATCCCTTGCGCGAAAGCTTCCGGCTTCATATCAAACATCGTCTCGTTATCAACCAGTTTGGGCTTACCCGCATTCGGCTGCGCAAGAATGGGTAGTGACGTTGCTGACTTAAGTAGAGAGACAACCACAGCCATCTGGGCCGGGTCAATATCGCCGCAGTTGGCACCGATAACATCCGCACCGGCATCCGTGAGACTTTTGGCGCATTGTTCTGCGGAGTTGCCCATCATCGTCCTTCCACCTTTTGTCTCGGTCGCAAATGCAATCGAGACAATCACCGGCAATGAGAGCTTATCCTTACACGCACGAAGAGCACACATCGCCTCGGGCAAATCAAACATAGTCTCAATTATAAACCCGTCCACTCCGGATTCCGCCAAGATTTCTGCCTGCTCTTTGAAGGCATCGTAAAATTGTGATTCCCTATAAGTACCATACGGCTCAAGCAGCTGGCCTGTCGAGCTGATATTCCCAAGCACATATTGTCCCTTGTTAACCGCCTGTCTTGCAAGTTCAACCCCGGCCCGGTTTACATCCCGCACCGACACGCCAACATTGTGTGTTTCAATGTATATACGGTTCATCGTCAGCGTATTGGTTGTCAGTGCATCGCAGCCACACTTTGCGTATTCCCGCTGGATTTCAAGAACAACCTCCGGATTGTCAAGATTATTGCCGGCCCGACCCATAAGGCCGCGCTTGTCTAATTCAGTACCTATTGCCCCATCGAGCAAAATGACATCTTTATTCTTTAAGGCTGTTGATAAATCCATTTGTTATATAATCCTTGCTTTGATTAATCTACTCCACTCCGAGTTCGGCCAAGGCATTCTTAAGCCGGCTGATGCCTTCGAAAAGAATCGTATTCAATCCCGCCTCTTTTGCGCCGTTTATATACTCCGGCTTATCATCTATGAATACCGATTGCCCGGCCCGCGAGCCGAGTCTCCGGACGATAAGCTCATAGATTTCTCTCTCGGGTTTTCTCGTCCCCTCGGCACACGAAAAGACCAATACATCGAACATATCATATCGCAACGTATGAAAGTACTGCATAGCCGGAGCTTCGGTATTGGATAAAAGTGCAGTCTTGCAGCCGTTTTTCCGAAGCCGGGCCGCCAAAGAAAACATATCTTCTCTGGGCACATAAGCAGCCTTGAATGCATCAGCCCATAACGAGGGAACCTTAGGCTTCGCCACTTTCAGCTCACCGCATATTCTTTCCCAGAAGGCATCTTCGCTGATTAGGCCTTTTTGAAAATCCGCTGCGAATTTATTATGTGCCTTTATATAATCATCTTTCGATACAGTTAAGGCCTGTGCGCAATATCG
>CAZLIO010000138.1:0-7892 GCA_964559025.1 uncultured Pirellulales bacterium
CCGATACATCGGGATTCACTTCGCTACGCTCCGTTCAGACCTGTCTTTGAGCAAAGCGAAGGAATGACAGGCGAGCCCCGCCCCTGCGGCAGGGGCTGGGCGAGAACGGATAGTTATTCGGATAGGCTCAAAATCTCACATCAATCTGGAGTATGTTGAGGCTAATTGTTGTGAAATTACCTTGATGGAACAAGGAGACACAAAGGGGACAGCAAGACAGCCTATGGTTTGAAGATGGGCGTATAGGTCAATGCCGCCTCAGTAAAATATTCGGGGCCAACCGATATCACTATCACAGTGTAAAACGTGATAGTACCCAGACCGACAGCGCTATCGATTGGCCCCCGCTAATCTAAAGCTTTAATCTATCCCTGATGATGGGGTACAGCTTGTCTTCTGTAGAACAGGAAGAAAATAATAGCCAGAGCAATCAAGCCGACAAGCCCGTTCTTACCCAGAGTATCCAGTAGTGCTGTAATGTTTGCGACTATTCCGGTTTCTCCTCCAAAGAAGGGAACCGCCTCGCCAAATAGGATTTCAATGGCAATCCCAAGGGCGATCAGCAATAAAAATATTTCGGTAATCTCACCAATCCATCTTTTTGCTTCTTCGAGAAATCGCATAATTTCTCTCCTAAATTGAGTTAAATAAAACCAACAAATTACAAACACACTGGCATTGAAGTCGGCAAATCTTTTCAATTACTTTAATTTTATGCCTACAAGATGAAAATATACGGCTAATAAAAAAAGTCCTATCAACTTGGAAAATCTGACAGGAATACCCCCCAAAACCAACCTATCAGTATTGTAAGGGCGGTTAATCGACCATACCACGGGCATAAAAAGAACCTGCGAGGACCTCTGGGAACAAGTTTAACGGCTCTTGAATTATTTTTAATGCATAATGCCGAGAGTCGTGAACAGACAAAGTGAGTCTTTTGCCTGTCTCTGAACTGACAGCAGACCAATAAAAAGTGATATATTTCCTCGAAGGTCTGCCTGCTGCCTTGCAGGCTCCCCCATTTTTTTAATTATAAATGTTAAAATGGGCAAAAAACACTTGACTTCAAGTGTTAAAATGAGATATTATATGACTATGTTCACAGACTTTATATCTTTTATTTTACGAATATCGCTAATCGTGGCTCTCTGGGTCTTTGTATGGAAGATTTTGGAGCCCAGAACACAGCTCATGCGAATATTGAGAGCCGCAGTGCTCCTGCTCGGTCTTTTAGGTATCCTGGTCGTGTTAAGAATGACAGGGCGGTGATTAAGCTCCTTTAACTCCACCTCTTTTTACTTTGGCGTCCTTTATTCCGTGCTTGCCCCGCACAAAATAGAACCCTGCCGTAATTTAGTGCGGGGTCATCTTGATGCGAAAAAAACTTGCCCTGAATTAGCCGTAGCCCTGAGCCCGTTCGGCTACGCTCAGGGTAAACTCCGTCGAAGGGACAGCCGAAAGTCCGAATGATATCTATCTCGTATTCTTAATAACGCTACACCCAAACCGAGCAAGGAGAATTTCGGCCATCGCCCAGCGATGGCTTTCTGTAAAAAAAGGCTGAGGAAAAAAGCTTGCGTAAGGAAAGGAGAGCCACACTTTTCATGCAAGCCAAAAAAACCTCAGCCCATTTTTGATATAAATATTGTGACCTGAGTGAAAATCCGTTTTGTTAGTCGTCAGTAAATCATGATTAGATTGCTTCGTCTGCCACGGTGGACTCGCAATGACGGATAAAGAATAGATCCTTCGATTCCGCTGCGCTTCGCTCAGGATGACAGAAAAGCGTGAAAAAGACGCGCTTTTCTGTCACTTTTCCAGCGCTGTTAAATCTTCATAGGTTTCGCGTTTCCTGATGACCGAGAAGTTTTCGCCGCCAACGAGCACCTCTGCGGCTCGACCTCGGGTATTGTAATTGCTGCTCATACTAAAGCCGTAAGCCCCGGCCGTAAAGACAGAGATTAAATCACCTCGTTCCACCGGTGGCAAGGCCCTGTCCTTTGCAAAAAAATCAGCACTTTCGCAGATTGGCCCGACTACATCAATAACTTCGGTACCGTTCAAATGCAAATCTTTCTCCCGATGCCGGGGAACAAACTTTTCATCCACCTTCGCAGGCCAAATAAAATGGAACGCGTCATACAGCGATGGACGAATCAAATCGTTCATCCCTGCATCTACAATAACGAATTTCTTCCTACCACCGTGTTTGATATAAAGCACGCGAGTTAGCATTATCCCTGCATTGGCGCAGATGCTTTTGCCTGGCTCTAAGATGAGTTTGATGTTCTTGTCTTTCAGCAGCGGAACGATGCCTGCCGCGTACTCTGCTGCCGAAGGCACAGTGTCGGACTCATAGTCGGCGCCGTAGCCACCTCCTAAATTAAGAGCTTCAATAGTGTGGCCTTTGCTGCGGAGCTGGTCAATAAGCGGTAAGACTTTTTTAACAGCTTCAACGTACGGATCAATCTTTTTGCCGCCGGTACCTAAGTGGACATGAATCGCGCAGAGATTCACCGCCGCATTGTCGCTGTAATCAGCAAAGACTTTCAGTGCCCGCTCGATATCGACGCCGAATTTTGTTTCTTTTTTGCCTGTTGTCAGGAAGGCGTGGGTTTTATAGGCAACATCCGGATTGACGCGCAGAGCAGCTTTCGGTTGTTTGCCTTTTTGTTTTGCTAATCGAATCAGGTTTTCCAGTTCTGCTTCTGATTCGATATTGAAATAGCCGATGTCGGCGTTGAGTGCTTCGATGATTTCGGTATCGGTTTTACCGACACCGGCATAGACGATTTTTGATGGTTCGCCGCCGGCCTGCAAAACGCGATACAATTCCCCGCCGCTGACAATGTCAAATCCACTGCCTGCCTCGGACATAAATTTGAGGATATTTATATTACCGCAGGCCTTGACGGAATAGCAAAGAGTAGTATGGAGCCGGCTGTATGCCTGCTGAATCTTTTGCAGGTGCTCCCTGAAAGTGGCCTTGCTGTAGATATAAACCGGCGTGCCAACCTCGTCAGCGATTTTCTCAACACTTACATTTTCTGCGAACAGCCTGCCGTTTTTATAGTTGAAATAGTCCATATCGTTATTCTCTTTGCGAATCGTCCTCGAAAATTACAAAAATCTCCATCTGTATCGAAGAATAGTATAAAGAATTGGTCGCTAATTGCAAGAAGGCAGTTGTTCCTGAGGTGTAGGGATAATTTTAGTGTTAAGAGGTGTTATGAAGGAGCTATAACTGTGGCTCTGTATATAAATAAAAAATGGAAGGTTTTGTCATAGTGAGAAAACCTTCCATTTTCGCATAACTTGCCGCAGTTGATTACGGCTGAAACAACCGGCTTTAACCGGCAGCCCACCTAAATCCATAGCCATAAGGACAAGCGGGCTTTTGACTAAATTGCTACGCTATTTTTTCTTTTTCTTCTTGGCTTTCTTCTTGGCTTTCTTCTTCGTTACTTTCTTCTTGGCTTTCTTCTTTGCCATTATTTTGTCACCTCCTTTTGGCTGACTAAAAAATCCTTTTACATTTTATTTAACGTTACAATACTTATTTACAATAAATTACTTTGTTAAAGAATTAAACAAAATAGTGAATTATTTTTCATATTATTTTTATCGTCCAAAAGTTTATAAATACTTGATAAAAAAATTGTCATCAGTGTTTTACACAACTTCATATATTGTTTACCATACTCTTTAATAAAACGATGCAAATTGTTTTATTGCAACTGAAGTTCTTACTAAAACTGAAAAACTGTTTTGTTGCAATTACCCTTGTTGGAGTCGATTTATTTAACTTATAGATTGATTTCAGTGTTTATGATTGTCAAAGAAGGTTTTTTATTGTGTCACTATGTAATATGTTTTCAAAGTGTTATGGAACATAAGAATAAAGTAGAAACCAGATTACACTTTAACTGTATTATTATTTTTTAATGTTTTTTATTGGTTAAAGTATTTTAATTTCTTTTGTAATATTTTTTCAACAACGCACAGTTTGGTTGTTAATTTTTTATGGCAAAAAGAAAAATAGCTTTGTTTGGCGGCACATTCGACCCCGTTCATCTCGGCCATACTACGGTAGCTGCGGATGCAGCCAAACATATTGGCGTAGAGAAAATAATTTTCATTCCTGCAAAGCGCTCTCCACTCAAAGGTTTCCTGCCAAAAGCAAGTGATGCTCATCGCCTTAAAATGATAGCTCTTGCAATCGCAGAACAAAAGAGTTTTGAAGTAAGTGATTGCGAATTGAAGAAGCCGGCGCCGAGTTACACTTTGGATACCATAAAGCAGTTTCAGGCCGAGTATGGCAGCGACACTTTAATCCATTGGCTCATAGGCGCCGATAGCCTCGATGATTTGACATATTGGCACCAAATTGTCGAGCTGATTGATGCCTGTAATTTAACCACTATGTACAGAGCCGGCTGCAAACCCCCGAATTTTGCCAAATTTGAGGCTCTATGGGGCCCTGGGCGCATCGAAAAACTCCGGCAAAATGTCATTCAGACCCCTTTGATTGATATAAGCAGCACGGAAATACGAGATAGATTAGCTGCCGGTCGTGATGTAACCGATATGCTCATGCCTGCCGTTGCCGACTATATTCGCAAACACGGTCTCTACCAATCAAAAACAATAGCAGACAGTCCGTAATGTACACCTTGGTACTACACGCTGTTTTTTTCGACCGACTTTAGCAGCCAGTCATACCAGTCGGTCATACCTTCACCGGTCTTGGCTGATATTGGGAAGATTTGAATTGACTTATTTAGTTTGCAGGCATCGGCCTTCGCTCGTTTGATATCAAAATCCACCTGCCCACCCGGCAGTAAATCAATTTTGTTTATAAGCAGCACCTTTGACTATGCAAAAATGGCAGGGTATTTCGCCGGCTTGTCGTCCCCTTCTGCAACGGATAGTACAACTATTTTGCCACTCTCACCTAATTCAAAAGCCGATGGGCAAACCAGATTGCCTACGTTCTCAATAAAAATCATATCCAAATCTTCGACAGGCAGCTCTTTTAGTGCCTGGCTTATCTGGGCTGCTGATAAATGGCAGGCGCCTTCGGTATTTATCTGAACAGCAGGTGCTTTGGTTGCTCTGATTCTCTCAGCGTCTATGTCGGTCTGTATATCGCCTTCAATAACACCGATTTTAATTTTGTCTTTTAAGTCGCATATCGTCCTGGCAAGAATTGTTGTTTTGCCCGAGCCGGGGGACGATATCATATTCAGGCATAATTTCTTCCGCTCAGTTAGAAATAGAATGTTTTCAAAAGCATACTTCTCGTTTTCGCTGAGAATTTTCTTACCAATATCAATCTTTTTCATAGTATTAATCCATTTGGAGTTCTATCTCTTCCAGTATCAAAGGCGCATCAGCCAGCAATTCAAAATCTTCACTGCTGCACTTTGGACATCTTGGACAAGAAAGCTCAACATTAAAGTTTTGATTACAATTCTTACATTGAGCCTGTATTGGCTTATGCTCTATTTCTAATTTCACACCTTCGCACGATGTATCTTTGGCAATAGCCTCGAAGGCGAAACAAAGTGCTTCGTCATTGATAGGATTAAGCGCCCCACAACTGATTTTGGCGCCGATGGGCTTTGCATTGTGTTTTGCAGCTTCATCTGATATTGTTGTAAACAGGCTCTCAGCCACCATCATTTCGTGCATCAGCATATCCTCGGCAGTTCTCGCCCGTATGGCATCTGCACAATTCTTTTTCCGCCGATTTGAGTTATCATTTCCACCACAGGCACATCACGGCTCTGGCAAACCTCACCGATTATCCTTGCTTCTTTACCTAACGGATGATTTTTGCAAATCCTCAGACAATCTTCCGCTGATTCAGGCGAGACAATCGCGATGAATTTGCCTTCGTTTGCGATTGTCAGCACGTCGAAACCGAGCATATCGGCTGCTGCCTGCACTGTCGGGTTGACCGGTATATCGGCCTGGCGAATTTCGATACTAAGTCCGCTGCTTCTTGAGATTTCATTGAGTGTCGCAGCTAACCCCCCACGGGTTGGGTCCCGCATAAATTTTATACCGTTCGTATTCTCTAACAGCTCACAGGTTAGCCCCGCCAGACCCGCACAATCACTTTGCAGCTGCGATTGAAATTTGATGTCCTCTCGCTGCGAAATAATAGTCATCCCATGGTCGCCTATCGTGCCGTTGATAATGATTTTATCCCCGACCGCGATCCTCTCGAATCCCATCTCCACGCCGTTTAATTTTACTCCGATTCCGGATGTGTTTATAAAAATCTTGTCAGCCGCACCGGCCTCGACAGTCTTGGTATCGCCGGTAACAATACTGACATTATTTTGGCGGGCGGCCTTGCTTATACTGACTAAAATCTTTTCGAGCAGCTTAAATTCGAAGCCATCTTCAATTATTAACGACAACGACAGAGCAACGGGCTTCGAACCGGCAACAGCTAAGTCATTTACTGTCCCGCAAACAGCTAATTTCCCAATATCTCCGCCGTTAAAAAATAATGGCTTTACAACATAGCTGTCCGTAGTAAAGCACAGCGAGTTCGAATCAACATTCAGCTTTGCCGAATCGCCTAATTCGGCGAGGACCTCATTATTGAGGCTCGGCAGAATATAGTGGCGGATTAGGTCATCCGTCAGTTGTCCGCCGCCGCCGTGTGCAAGTAAGATTCTATCGTGCTTGCTTGTTTTCTTCATTATTCCTGATACCCTGCGATCCTGATGTCCTGATACCCTAATGCCCTGTTATCCTGATGTCCTGATACCGCCGTACTTAAACCACGCTGCGCACGCTCCTTCGGAGCTTACCATACAAGGTCCGATCGGTTCTTGTGGCGTACAGTTTTGACCGAACAATCCGCACTCCGGCGGCTCTATCAATCCACACAACACTTCGCCGCATCGACATCCTGTTTTTTCTTTGCCCGGTGTTTCGCTCATATTAAATCGGGTAAGGGCGTCAAATCGACTGTATTTATCTTTTAGCTTAAGCGTACTTTTTTCTATCTTTCCCAGTCCTCGCCAGTAGCCGTCGACCGCCTCGAAGCACTCATCGATGATTTTTTGAGCAGCGATGTTACCCTTCTCGGTAACCACCGCATTGTATATTGATTTTAGTTCAGCTTTGCCGGCTGCGAGCTGCCGACAGATTTCGCCGAGTCCTTCCATTATTTGCAGCGGCTCAAAGCCGGCCACCACGCAAGGCCGGCCAAAATCTTCCACAATCTCGGCAAAAGCCCCGTAGCCGATTATCACACTGACGTGTCCGGGACAAAGAAAGGCATCTATTTTATCGTTTTTCGCACTCAATAATGCCCGCATAGCCGGCACAACGAGTTTGTGCCCGCTTAAAATACAAAAATTATCGACTCCCTGTTCAGCCGCTTCTTTTACTACCACGGCAGTGGCCGGCGCAGTGGTCTCAAAACCTACCGCAACGAATACAACGGTTTTTTCAGGATTGTCTTTGGCTAATTGGAGTGCATCTTCACTGCTTAGAACGACTTTGACGTTTGTTTTTGCCTGCTTTTTTTCAAGCGAGCTGTTTTTGCCGGGAACTCGAATCATATCACCGTACGTGGCGATTAAACAATCGTCTCGGTCCGCTAATTGCAGAACGGTATCGATATAGCCCTGGTCTGTAACGCAGACGGGACAGCCCGGCCCGGATAAAAGTTTCAATCCTTTGGGCAAAGTAGACCTTATCCCGTTACGGAAAATAGAGACCGTATGGGTACCGCAGACCTCCATTATATTGATTTGCCGTCCTAACTGCTTGCAGGCGGCCTCACAAAGATTCTGTGCTTTTTGAATTCTCTCAAGCATCGTATTTCATATATGCGTTTATGTGTAAATGCGTATATGAGT
>CAZLIO010000139.1:0-7882 GCA_964559025.1 uncultured Pirellulales bacterium
AGAATCTCTTTATGGCTCAAGAAATGAGATTCTTCGGCTTCGCCTCAGAATGACATTCCACGTTTTCAACAGAGCATTAAAGACTTTTAATTCTTGCGGGTCGTCCGGCTTGTCATGATGAGCGAAAACTTTCCTTCGCTTGTCTATTGCCGCTCCTCGACAATCAGGCTCTTGCTCAGGTTCCCTGCTCCGACCTGATGTGTCCCAGGGCCCGGCGCGGTTAGCCCTCGAAAAACGACCTCCTTCTTCTCGTTGGCTCGCAGCCACACCCAACGCGTTGTCGTCTGCTCACTGACAGTCACTTCGACCTTTGCCAGCCCTTCCTCACTACCATTTTCCACTGCCACGCTTACCGTGTACTTTCCACCGGTGACAAAGCGGCCCGAAACATCCTCCGGAGTAAGTCTTACATCCGTGCACCGTGGCTGCACAAGTGACACATCGGACTCTTGAACCTGAAGCTCCTCGACGTTATCCAGAACCATCAGGTTGGCAGCGCCGGCTGAATGTGGGAACTTGAAGCCGTCCAGTGTGAGCCGCCTCACGCCTTTACAGAGTAGAACGGGCCGCAAGTCCTCTTTCTCGCAGCGCAGCCGGACATTGTCGAGCTGGAGATTGTCCACGTTCCGCGCATAGAAGCCCCAGGCCGGCAGCGACCGGGCTTCTACACCCGGTGATTTCACAATCTTGCGTGCTTGTTTCCGCGTGCCCCCGCCTTTGTATTCGATAGTCACATCCCGGAAGACGACGTTCTTGAAAGCCGTTTCCGCCCAGCTTTCGACCGAAGACGCGGCCCGGTACACGCCGGTGGCCGTCACCCGGTTGACGATGATGTTCCCTGCGGTGTTGCCGGGTTTCAGCGAGAAGTGAAACGGCGACGAAACGTTGTGCATAGTGATATCGGATATCAGCACATTATCGAGGCTGCCTTGCGTGGCGTCCCAGCCGCCGGGCTGCAGGTTGAGGCCGGCAAGCATGTTGTGGCGCTTCGACGTGCGGTGGGGATGAATGCCGGGACCATAAAAAAGGCAATCGTAAATAATCAGGTGCTTGGCCGGGCCGATGAGCCGGATACCATTGCATGAGGAGTTCACAATGCAATCGGAAATCAGCGTATTCTCCCAATAACGACCTGCAATCGAGTCATCCCCGGTGAAGAGCTGGCAGCCAACGATGCTCACGTCCCGGCAGGGGCGGTCCGGTGCACCGCGGAAATGTACGCCGTCCCAGCCGCCGGTGAATTTGACATTGCGAATGTCCACCTGGTCGCTGATTTGGAAGAGAATGGCGTAGTTGGCCGAGTCCACGAAAGAAACGTCGCGTACCGTAACTTTGCGGCAGTTGATGAACACGAACGTATGCGGCCCGCGCATCCGTTCCTCGCCGGTGGGGTCGAAGACTTTGTTGCCGTCAATCACACCCTGTCCGGCAATCGCGATATCTTCCAGCCCATCGCCGAGTATCAACGCCCTGTGCCACTTGCCCCATCTGGCTTCGGGCATGAAGGCCGGCGGTATGGGATACTGATATTTGTCGAGTTTCTTGGTCCCGACCAGCGTGGCGCCGGCTTCGAGAAGGAGCGTGACGTGACTCTTGAGATGCACGGTGCCCGAGAGGTATCTACCGGGCGGGAGCACGACCTGGCCGCCTCCGGCCGACGCACACGCCTCAATTGCCTTGTTTATCGCCGTAGTGTCGAGCGTCCTGCCGTCCCCGATAGCCCCAAAGTCTCGAATGCTGAACACGCCGGGCTTGGCGGCGACAGCCGGTTGAGCAGTAGCCATCAAACCCACTATAACAAGCGCTGGCCGAATAATTTCGCAGACGCCATCACGGGGCCAATAGATACTATTCCGGTGCATTATCAGCTAACCTCCTGCGGTTGAGTTATTAATGTGTTATGCAAAATTGAGGTTAGGCATACTTTGAAAAGAAAAAATCCTTTTTTTGATTTTTTCTTTTCAAAAAATAAGTTGTTGTTTGATAAGCAATTAGTAAATTATTTAAGAAAATCAAAAAGACAGATTTTCAGAAATAATATATGCCTAACCTCAATTTTGCAGAAGCCTTTGAACTATTATTAGAACAAAAAAAACTATGGATGTCAAGAAGAGATTCGGCAGGATTCAAAAATAGGTTTGACGATGGTTTAAAGCAATATTATACTCGTTGCTCAATATTGTGCAGGAATGACAGCTATACTTCTTATTGGAGCAAGAAATGGATAAGAGTAAGATTGTCGCTGAGGGAATAACCTTCGACGATGTGCTGCTGATACCGGCCCAAAGCGATTTTGTGCCGAGCCAGGCGGACACCCGCACACAATTGACCGACAATATCACGATAAATATACCGATTGTCTCGGCGGCTATGGATACGGTTACCGAGTCGGCACTGGCAATAGCGCTGGCACAGGAAGGCGGTATCGGCATAATTCACAAGAACCTCTCGGTCGAGGCACAAAAACGAGAGGTGTCCAAGGTCAAACGTTCTGAGCACGGCGTGATTCTCGACCCGGTAACATTATCGCCGGCCCAGCCTGTCAGGAGAGCACAGGAGTTGATGAACGAGCAAAACGTCTCCGGCATCCCCATCGTCGAGGGCAAAAAGCTGGTGGGCATTTTGACACGCAGGGATTTGAAATTTCTTAAAGACTATGACGTCGAGATAAGCTCTATAATGACCAGGAACAATCTTGTTACCGGCCCGGCCGGGACGACACTTGAGCAGGCCAAGGAGACCCTGCAGGAACACAAGGTGGAAAAGCTGCTGCTGGTTGATGGAGATGGCGAGCTGGCCGGCTTGATTACTATGAGGGACATCGACCGTGTTCAGCAATATCCGATAGCGGCCAGGGACCGGCGAGGTCGGCTGCTGGTCGGTGCCGCGGTGAGCGTTCACGAGTATGAGCGAATCGAGGCCCTGATAGCAGCGGACGTCGATATTATAGTAGTAGATACCGCCCACGGCCATTCGCAGAACGTCATCGATACCGTAAAGAAAATAAAAGCTGAGTACGACATCGATGTGATTGCGGGTAATATTGCCACCACAGAGGCGGCACAGGATTTGATAGAAGCCGGTGCCAACGCCGTGAAGGTCGGCATCGGGCCCGGTGCAATCTGCACCACGAGGGTAATTTCCGGCGTGGGAGTACCTCAGGTATCCGCTATAATCAACTGTGTCAAGGTGGCACAAAAGCACAATATTCCCGTTATTGCCGACGGCGGAATTAGGCAGTCCGGTGATATAAGCAAGGCCATTGCCGCCGGGGCCTCGAGTGTGATGATAGGCTCGTTGTTTGCCGGCCTGAAAGAAAGTCCGGGCCAGCTGGTCATCTATAAAGGCAGACAGTTCAAAGAATACAGGGGTATGGGCTCTTTAGGGGCGATGGTCAAAGGCTCGGCGGAAAGATACGGACAAAGCAGCTCGACCGAGAGAAGCAAACTCGTGCCCGAAGGCGTAGAAGGGCGGGTGCCGTACCGCGGGACACTTGGTGATTTTGTCTATCAATTAGTCGGTGGACTGCGGGCGGGTATGGGCTATTGCGGAGCGAGAAATATTGAAGAGCTTAGAAAAAACAGCCGATTTGTTCGTATAAGTGCGGCTTCGGTCAGCGAGTCGCATCCGCACGATATACAAATAACCAAAGAAGCGCCAAATTATTCGGCGAGTGTACCTTTTGAAGATTAAAAATACTTTTTATAAATTTCGACTATGAAATTCATACCATGGTCCATCTCGACCACGGTTAGAAATCCTGATAGATTGCGGGATTTCTTGCGTGTTTTGAAGGAATTAGAGGGACAGCCATTTAATTCGGAGAAACAGACTAAATACCAAATTCTTCTCATTCAAAAAAAGCTTTACAAGCCAACCGACTTAACCAGAGAACAAGAAGAGTATTTTGACGATATCGAAAAAGAAATGCCCTTTTCTCTGGCAAAAGATATTTTTAATGCTCAAGGTTATAAAGATCCGGCAATGCGCGGTCGGAATTCTGTTGCACCGCTAAATAAAATGGGCTTGTGTATAGCGAAAAATTCAGCCGGAAGCGTTAAAATCACTCCACTTGGCGAGTTCTTTCTTTCTGAAGATTATGATATAGGAAAATTATTCTTTATCCACTTTTTGAAATGGCAACTTCCAAACCCGTCAAGCAGGAAATTTTCAAAAAATGATGGATTCGCTATCAAACCATTTATTGGCACTTTACATCTTATTAATGAAGTAAACAAGAAGTGGACTAAAAAAGGGAATGAACCTATTGGAATAAGTAAAGATGAATTTTCTCTTTTTGCTACGACACTTATTGATTATAAAAACATCAAAAGGCAGGCAAAGAAACTGATTGAATATCGTGTTGGCTTACGTTTACAAAAAGAAAATAAGAACAGAAAGCAATTTAGAGAAAAATTTAGAAAGGATTTTGCTGAAGCATTTTTGGGAGTAAATCATAGCGGTGAAATAAAAAGGCTTCTCAATAATCTTAAAGATTATGGCGACAACGCGATTCGGTATTTCAGATTAACCCGGTATTTACATATTCGAGGTGGCGGATTTTATGTCGACTTGGAGCCAAGAAGGTCTATCGAAATCGAAAGGTTACTTTCAACAGATAACGCCTGCCCTTTAGTATTTGAGAGTGCTGATGAATACATAGAATACCTTGCCGATATTGAACAGCCTGTTTTGCCGTGGGAAACCAAGCCGGAATTAGAAAAAATTGCGAAAAATCTCAATCAAGATGTACAGCGTTTTGTATTCGATCTAGAATCAAAAGCAGTAAAAATCCCTAACTTCGTTTTTGAAAAGATAAAATCCCTGGATACTAAACAGTTAAAGCAATATATCGAAAATTTACGAGCTTATCGCAGAAAATTGCAAGATCTGGAAAATAATCTTGAATCCCAAGATGTATCCAAAATCCAAGAATACATCGACGCTCTTAAAAATATTCATCAATCAACCAATAAAAAGAGTATCGAGCTTGAAAAACTGGTGACGCTTGCACTTAATGCTCTAAATGATGCTCTAGAGATAACCCCAAATTATCCCGTTGGTGACGATAACGAACCAACTTTTACTGCACCTGCTAATAAACCTGATATAGAATGCTTTTACGAAAAATTTAATTCTGTTTGTGAAGTTACAATGCTCACTGACCGTTCACAATGGTATAATGAAGGCCAGCCAGTTATGAGGCACGTGAGAAATTTTGAAAATTCTTATGCTGACAAAACAGTTTATTGTCTATTTATAGCTCCACGATTACACCAAGATACAGTAGAGACATTTTGGATGGCAATTAAGTATGGATATAAAGGAGCAACACAAAGAATTGTTCCACTTTCCATTATGCAATTTATCAGCCTACTTGAAATTCTCTTGGAAATCCGAAAACAAGGGAATCAATTTACGCACGATGAATTGCTAAATCTTTATGAGCAAATCTTAGGCTTGATAGACCATGTTGAACATTCCGGAAAGTGGGTTGAGCTAATATCAGAAACAATCAATACCTGGCAAAAATCCGTTTTAACAAAGCAATAACTATGAAAATAAACACCATTTACCAAGGCGACTGCATAGAAATTTTAGAGAAAAAAATTGATGAAGGATCAGTTGATTTAATTTTTGCCGATCCTCCCTACAATCTCTCAGGCAACGGTCTAAAGTGGGAAGGAAATAAAACTGGCGGTGATTGGTATATGGTCAACGAAGAATGGGACAAAATGTCCGCTCCGGAATATATGAAATTTACAAGAAAATGGATCAGTGCTTGCCACAAAGTCCTTAAAGACAATGGCTCGATTTATATTTCATGTACCTATCATAATATTGCTGAAGTAATGATTGTTCTCAAGCAACTTGGTTTCAAAATTAAAAATGTCATTGTCTGGCAAAAAACAAATGCAATGCCAAATATTACTAAAAGGGTTTTTACTCATTCAACAGAATTTGCCATCTGGGCTGTCAAAGGTAAGAATTGGATTTTCAATTATGAGGAGCTTAAAAAAATAAACCCTGAAAAACAAAAAGATGGTTCGCTCAAGCAGATGCGCGATGTTTGGGAGATGCCATTAGTTCAAGGGAAAGAAAGGTTGCGAGGAAAAGATAGGAGAGCTTCACATCCAACACAAAAACCAGAAGAAATGTTAAAGAGAATAATTATTTCCTCCTCAAACAAAGGTGATATTGTTTTGGACCCTTTTTTAGGGAGTGGGACAACAGCAGTAGTTGCAAAAAAGTTAGGTAGAAAGTGGATAGGTATTGAACTAAATGCAAATTATATCAAAATCGCAAATAGACGTATATGTGGAGAATAAAATGTCAGATAAAAGCAGAATATGCTTGCTTCAGGGCGATGCTTTAGAACTAACCGTGGAAATTCCTGAACAAAGTATTGATATGATTTTTGCAGACCCACCATACAACCTCTCTGGTAAAAATCATTTAACCTGTAAAAGCGGAAAAGTGGCAAACTGTAATAAGGGGGAATGGGACCAAATTGATAATATATTTGAGTTCAACATTAAATGGTTAACCCAATGCGTAAGGGTACTGAAAGATGAGGGTACGATATGGATTTCCGGAACATTGCACAACCATCCTTCCATAGGAGTAATATTAAAAAGACTGGGATTGTGGATAATCAATGATATAATATGGTATAAACCCAATGCTGCTCCATTGCTTCAAAGAAAAAGGTTAGCACCCTCAACAGAACTTATCTGGTTGGCCAGTAAATCCAAAAAATACTATTTCAACTATGATTTAGCAAAGATGATAAACAATGGAAAACAAATGCGGAATCTCTGGGAACTGCCAGCCGCGCGACACGTAACCTCCCATCCCACGGAAAAACCGGAAAAACTTATTGAACGGATAATTCTGCTCGGCACTAGGGAAGGTGATGCTATCCTTGACCCATTTATGGGGTCAGGAACAACCGGTGTAGTCGCAAAAAAGCTAAAAAGAAATTTTATAGGTTTTGAAATAGATAGAAGATATTTTGAAATGGCAACAAAAAGAATCGAAAATACAGAGGTGAACCCTGAACTTTTCATCGTAAAACCACCACTTAAAACTGTTGCCCCCGTAAAAAGCACATTTTTTGATTTATACCAGCAGGCCTCACATTGATTTTTTTAAACGATTATTTTTTGGGTGGATTTTAAATGGATAAAGACAGTCGGAATGGATTGTGGCTCAGGTTGCTTTGTGCAGCTCTGGTTTTCTTAGTTGCCTGTCAGGTTGTCAACGCTGATAATAGGGACCCTAATGACCCGAACGATCCAAACGACCCGGAAGAGCTCTTGCATAACAAGTGGGACGCCGTTGTTTCAATCCTTCAGAACAAGGACATCGACCAGGAAGACAAAGAGAAGCGAATCAGTAAAATCGTAACTCCGATCTTTGATTTCCCACTGATGGCCAAACTTGCATTGGGTAGAAAGCACTGGCCAAAATTTACCACACCACAACGCGAGAAATTTACCAGGCTTTTTACAGAACGGCTTAAGAGATCGTATTGGGAGAAAATCGCGCTCTACAAGGATGAAAAAGTCTTGTTCAAACCAAAAACGCAAAAGAAGAATACTATCTACATCCCGTCGGAGCTGATACACGAGGACAAAAAGGTGGCCATACTATACAAGCTTCGCAAGATAGACAAACGCTGGAAGATATATGATGTGGAAATACAAGGTGTCAGCATCCTCCTGACCTACCGGTCACAATTCGACGAAATCCTTCGCCGCGGCACTGTTGAGGACCTTCTCTCTCGGCTCCAGAAGCCGCCGGAAGAAGTGAGCTAAAGTTTGAAGTGCCTAAAGTGACACGTAAGTGTCATCCTGAGGCGAAGCCGAAGGATCTGGTC
>CAZLIO010000140.1:0-7874 GCA_964559025.1 uncultured Pirellulales bacterium
CCGAAGAATCTGGCCAACGAAGAGGAGATTCCCACCTTAGCGGTTCTTCGACTTCACTTCGCTGCGCTCCGTTCAGACCTGTCCTTGAGTAAAGCGAAGGAATA
This sequence comes from uncultured Pirellulales bacterium, assembly GCA_964559025.1. Lineage (GTDB taxonomy): Bacteria > Planctomycetota > Phycisphaerae > Sedimentisphaerales > Anaerobacaceae > NIOZ-UU13. The sequence continues at coordinate 105 of CAZLIO010000140.1, forward strand.
ACAGGCTGGGCGAGAGCAAATAGTTTTTCGGATAGGCTCTAATATAATCTTGGCGGCTTTCAGCATAATATCCAACTTTCAGTGATGACCTTAACTCGATAGTATAGGAATTTGTAATAATAGCGAAAATAGGTAATGTGGTTAAAAAGGTTCCGCCGAAGGCGGTTAATTGATTCATGTACAGGCATTTCTGCTACTAGGTTTTCCGTTTTGTCTTACTAATTCTTTCACTGTGTGTCCCGAGATTTCTTGGTCGCGGCTTATCAACCGGCTCATATACATCGCTGTGTTTGATCAGTGCAATTACTCTTCTTTGCCTTTTCCTCTTGGCCCTCATTCTTCACTATTGTTTCACGTGAAACATTTTTTACAAAAAAAAGTTTTTTTGTCTGGCAAAGTTGCAGAATTTTCGGTAAAAATCCCGAAATATTATTTGGGTCAACTTCAAAAAGTCCGTGAAAAACCAGGAATGAAACAAGGATTCCTAAAACTAATAGTTTGTGAAGGAGCATTTATATGACCAAAAAAAAGGAAAAACCAAAACACCTCGGCAGGGGGCTTCAATCATTATTAAGTCCGATAATGTCCGAGACAACAGAAGCAAAAGAACTATTATCTACACCAGCGGAAGCCTCTAACTTCCCGCCGGATAAAGAGTTGCGCGATTCACTGCAGGAACTCAGCATTGATGAAATATCGCCGAATCCTTATCAGCCACGAAAGGTGTGGGATGAACAGGAATTAGCAGATTTAGCTGAGTCTATCAGGGCTAATGGTGTTATCCAGCCGATTATTGTCCGCCCTGCCGGGTCGCGTTATCAGCTAATTGCCGGGGAGCGCCGATTACGAGCTGCTCAATTAGCTTCTCTGACAACCATACCCGCCCTGGTTCGCCAAGCAAGCGATAAGCAATTACTCGAATGGGCATTGGTTGAGAACATACACCGAGTAGATCTCAATCCTATTGAGCGTGCGAAGGCCTATCAGGATTATCTAAGCACTTTCTCTTTAACTCAGGCCCAGGGGGCTGAACGACTTGGCGAAGACCGCTCCGTTATCGCTAACTACTTACGGATACTGGACTTACCGCAGGAAATCAAACAAATGTTGTCAGAAGGTCAGTTGACTATGGGGCACGCCCGGGCAATACTTTCACTGCCGACCGATGAGCTACGCCGCAAGTTAGCCAATCGAGCATTGGTAGGTCGGCTGAGTGTGCGTGAAGTTGAAAGACTGGTTCGAAGGTATCTTACCGGTACCAGCCAGGCCAGGACGACCGTTCGCTCAAAGCCGCCCCACATCCTGGACCTGGAAAGGAAACTCAGCAGCCAGCTCGCCACAAAGGTAAATATTGAGACAAGAAAAAATGGACAAAGAGGCAGAATAATTATCGAATTTTACTCTCTTGACGAATTTGACAGCATTACAGAAAGGATTGGCCTGGCCTGTGTAGAGGAGGTCTGAAAAAGAATCAAAGAATCGTGGAAAAAGTTGATTTTCAAAAATATTGGTGTATAATTAGGTAAGAAGATAATTGTGTATTTAAGTTAAACGGCTATTCAAAAAAACCGTTAATTGTTCTTTATTAGCGTTCATCCTGTTTCGGAGGATATATTATGAAGCGGTCGATTATTTCAATGTCAGTTTTATTATTGCTCGCCTCTTTCACTATCGCCCCGATATTTGCCGGCATAGACCAGATTTCTGGTCTTCTATCGGTGCAGAAAGAGCTTATCAGTACAGAAAACGAGGAACCCGACACCACCAAAAGTAATTATGTCACCGAGCTTAATAAGCTGGGAATAGCCGGGCGCCCTGAAAGCGATAACGCGGCACCTTATTACGAAAAGGCAATAGAACTTTATGTCGAAAAGCCCGAGAGCTTAACTGTGAAAACAAGCAGTTGGCCGAAAGAGCTGCCTGCACAACAACAGGCGATGCTAAAAAAATGGGTGCAGGACAATAACCGGGCGCTTGAGCAAATACAGCTTGGCAGTAATAAAACATATTGCTGGCTCAAACACACCGGCCAGACACTGCATCAGACTGAGCATCAAAATGAAATGCCCAACTTATCAACCAAAAGGGATTTAGCCTTTGCCTTACAGGCTCGGGCCATGCTGTCGGCCGAAGATGGCAATATCACCGGTGCTATTGATGATATAGTTACTCTGTATACATTTGGAGCACATGTGGCAGCAGGGCCGAAACCTTTAATAGATAAACTGGTGGGAATTGCCGTAAAGAGCTTGTCTATAAAAGTTTCGTTTAACATCCTCGACCGTAAAATAGTTGATGCCAATTTAATGAAAAGTTTGGAGGACAAGTATAAGCAATTAGTGACAGACTATAGTGAGCCGTTTGATATTCGCGGCGAAAAATTTTATCTGCAAGAACAAGTAGAAACAGACCCCACTTATCGCGGTTTTAAGCCTTATTTAAAAAGCACACTTGAATACTATGATACAATGTCAGCAAAAACCTCCTGGCAATTACACAATGAACAAACACAGTCTACAACAAAAGACAATCCTTTGATAGAAATTCTTGGGTCTTCAATTGCCAATGTAATAGAGCTTGAATCTCGTATCAGAACAGATGAACAGGCCTTAATTACAACGCTCGCACTTTTGCGATACAATGCTAACAGCGACGGATATCCTGGTGCGCTTTCACAGCTTGTATCAGCCGGCTATATTAAGGAATTGCCGAATGACCCATTCAGTGACAAGCCTCTTGTCTATAAGCGAACAATACAGGGCTTCACACTCTACAGTTTCGGAGCAGATTACGATGATGACGGCGGACTGCATAGCAAATGGGGCCGTGGTGAAGAAGGCGGCGACCAAGTCTTCTGGCCTCTTGAACAATCGCAAATGGCGCAAAGGCCGTCGGGCAGGGAAAGACCCTTCGCTCGGACAGAAGGGCCGCAACGAAGAGCAAGGGACCCGAACTTCGTCAATCATCCCCCCCAGGAACTCTTCGCTCGGACAGAAGGGCCGCAACGCAGAGCAAGGACTGATGCAAGGTCGGCGCTCGGGCCGTATCAAACGGATGACGAGGAAGGGGGTGTACGAGCTCGACCAAGACAGGATGAGCAGGAACAAGCTAAAACACTGCACGATGCTGCGCGTGACGGTGACATTGACCAGCTCCAGCTACTCCTTTCAAAAGGCGCTAATGTGAATGAAAAAAACAGGATGGGCTGGACACCGCTGCACACGGCGATACGGAACCGCCGGCTGGCGCTCATTGAGCCTCTTATTGCCAAAGGTGCCGACATCAATGCAGCGGACAATCGTGGGCAGACGCCTCTGATGGCTGCGATATATATCGGCCAAAAGGATGCTGTGGAGCTGCTAATCGCAAAGGGGGCCGATGTCAACGTCATGGGAGGGAGCGACAACGCCCTGTCGTTGGCGAAAAAGAGAAGGAATACGGAAATCGTTGATTTATTGGTCAAGCACGGCGCTAAAGAGCCGAGCCTCCAAGACTTGATGGGAGACAGGTATTATGGGGACCAGGGAGGGGGGAGTCCATATCCGGCTTATGAGGAGCAAGCAACAACTCAGCGCCGAACCAGAACCATTAGCCCCATTGCACAATCGCCTGTTCAGGTAGATATACTTGCCGACCCGAATGAGATTAGAGCCAGGCTCAAGACGTTCGAAGGCCTGGAGAAGGCATTGGAGAAGGTAGACGCCAACAGCCAAGATGAGATACGTCAGTGGCAGCAGAAAAGATATGACAACAGAACATTACTGATAAGGACTGTGCAAAAGCAATTCGAGGAGGAGATTGGTGTCATACGTAAGGCCGCTGTTGAAGAAAAAGCGAAAAAGACAACAGAGACGATTGACAGTCTGCTGACCGGCAAACAGGAGCGATACAAAAAGGTCAGCAAAGAGCTTTTGACGCAGAAAAGAGAGCTGAGACAAACGCAGCCCGCCCGCGGCCGGGCTCGAACCTCCAGCAGAAGCACGAGAGGACGGACTTCACAGAGAGGACAACCATACGGAGATGACATGACAGACCCCCTCTATGGTCGCGGCGGCGTAATGCCCGGAACGACCCGGTCCCAAAGCACAAGGAGACCGGCTGAGCAGCTTGACGTAGAAACAGAAAACGAGATACGTCAATGGCTCCAGGCCGACGTTGAAGACAAAACAAACCTGGCCGACGCGGTGCACCAGCAATCACGTTTAGACATAGAATCCGTTCGAAGTGTTGCTGTAGAAGAAGAAGCGAAAAAGACGACGGCGGCAATTGACGGGGTGTTGCTGTACAGGCAGATGCGGTTCGAGGCCCTTATTCAAAAAATGGAAGAAGAACAGCAGGCACTGCGACAACAGACCCAGACCCAGGACCCGCGAACTCGCGGCAGAACCAGCGGAAGAAGGTCTCTGCAAGGCAGCCGCAGAGGAGGTACCGGAGTACAAGGGGAGCAGATAGAACAGCAGAATCAGCCCAGGACTCGCCGGCGACGCTGACAAGGATGGCAAAGCAATTAGCTTCAAAAGTCGCGATAGTAACAGGGGCCAGCAGAGGGATTGGCAGAGCCGTTAGCGTTGCATTGGCACAGGAGGCTGCAACGGTCGTTTTGGCTGCACGCTCAATCCGGAAATTGCAGGAAACCGCTGACAAAGTGACAGAGGCCGGCGGAAAAGCGGAAATTGTCGTTACCGAGCTTACCGAAGAAGAATCCATCAAAAACCTCGTCAAAGTAACCGGCGATAAATTCAGCCGACTGGAAATCCTCGTAAATAACGCGGGCGTTACTCATTCAGCAGGATTAGAACAGACCACAACCGAAGACTGGGAACGCTGTATGCAGATAAATGCCCGTGCACCATTTATACTTTGCAGAGAGGCCCTGCCGCTGTTAAGGAAATCGCAAGCGGGATACATTATCAATATCGCATCAGTCGTAGGGGTCAAAGGTTATCCGCTTCAAAGTGCTTATACGTCCTCCAAGCATGCCCTCCGCGGAATGACAATATCGTTGGCTGAGGAGCTCAAAGGCTCGAATATCCGTGTGCATCTGCTCTGTCCGGGCGGAGTAGATACCGAGCTGGTCCAAAAAGTTCGGCCGGATATAAAAAAGGATGAGCTTATGCAGCCGGAAGAAATCGCCGAGCTGGTTCTCTACCTCGTTACACACAAAGGCAATGCCGTTATAGACGAGCTGCACATTCGAAGAGCGACCTCTTTGCCGTGGTTTTGAACCGCGGATTACACGGATTTCACAGATTTTGAAGTTTGAGGGATTCCCGCTGGAGTTTTTCCCGCACACGATGCGGGGCGGGAATGACAAATATTGTTTTCGCAACAAGAACTGGTTAAGCTAACCTGACAACCAGCCAAATTTGAAAGGGACTTATGCGAGCGGTGATTCAGCGAGTTTTGCAGGCCGAGGTTAAGGTAGAAGGCCAACAAATAGGCAAAATCGGCAAGGGCCTGCTAATTTACCTTAGCGTCGGTAAAGAAGACACTGTAAAGGACGCCCAGTTTATGGCTGATAAGTTAGTGAACCTGCGTATCTTTGCAGACGAAGCCGGCAAGATGAATCGAAGCGTCCTTGATATCGGTGGTTCGATTCTGTTAGTGAGCAATTTTACGCTTCACGGCGATTGCCGAAAGGGACGTCGTCCCGGCTTTGACGCCGCAGCCGAGCCGGCTTTGGCACAGCAGCTTTACGAGAAAGTAATTGAATTGATTGCACAACAGGGCGTAGCTGTTGAAAAAGGCGCGTTTGGCGAGTATATGCAAGTAAGCAGCATCAACGACGGCCCGGTAACCTTGCTGCTCGATAGCACCAGACTGTTCTGAACTATAGAGTGCGCAGTTGGTGGATGTCAGCCATACAAGGGATTTGGCAGTTGAGGCAGGGACATAAATTTCTGAAGGGAAATACGATATGGATATGAAAATAAAGGAAATATTTTTAAGTCTCTGGGAAAAATATTTTAATGGGGCGGAGCTTCCTATCACTTTCTACTACACTAACCAGCCACGTGGTGCCGAAGCTGTAAAGCCCTCTTCGGGACACAGGTGCATTTTTGCTGATTTATGCAAAGTTAGAACAGGAAAATCTCTTTACTTCGACGCTGAGTCAATCGGGTGTTTCGGCGGGAAGAGGTATCTGGGTTTTGGTACGGAGGTTATGGAGAACTTTGAATATTTTCTCTCCTGCGGCATTCCCGGAAAGCTTGAGGGTGAGCGTTACAAAAAGACGCCCGAGCTGGTCAAAGAGATGATGGAAATCGTTCCAAAGTTAGAGGCGCCCGGTAAGTTCATTGTTTTCAAAAGATGGGATATGCTCGAAGAACCGGACGAACCCGATGTGGTTATCTTCTTTGCCCGTCCTGATGTTCTGTCGGGGCTGTTTACGCTTGAAAACTTTGATGAATGCGAGCCGAACGGCGTATTTGCGCCGTTTGCCGCCGGCTGCGGTTCCGTAGTTCAGTATCCTTATCTGGAAAAAGATTCTGACCATCCAAGAGGGGTTCTGGGGATGTTTGACGTTTCGGCAAGGCCGTTCGTCCCTGAGGATATTCTCAGCTTTTCAGTGCCGATGAACAGGTTTGTTGAAATGGTTGGGGATATGGAAGAAAGTTTTCTCATAACGCAGTCCTGGGCAAAAATCAAAAAGAGAATACGAACAGCGAAACCATAGCTTAAAACCCAAAAGTTGATTTGAGATTGTCATACCCGCCTTCGCAGGCACGTGCGTCGTGTGTTTCGCACCGCTCTTCGCAATGACATACAAATATCGCTTGACGAATCACATCTGCGACAATAAACTCATCCCTTCGTTTAAGTGCTATTTTTCAGGAACCAAGCAGGTGAAAGAAGCTATTGCAAAGGCTGGTGCATTGATTGAGGCGATGGAATATATTCGTCAGTTCCGTGGGCGAATCGTGGTTGTCAAGCTCGGCGGTAGTATTCTCGACGATGCCTCTTTGCAGAAAAAGCTGCTGACCGATATCGCCTTTATGGCTACCGTCGGAATGCGGCCAATCATCGTCCACGGCGGCGGAAAGGCCATTACAAGAGCAATGAACGATGCAGGTCTCGAACCGGTCTGGGTGCAGGGCCGGCGATATACCGATGAGCGAACCCTGACAATAGCAGAGCATACGCTCGTGCATAAAATCAATACTCCCATCTGCGAGATGCTCACCGAGCTGGGATGTGAGCCGATGGGACTGCATTCGCTGAGCAGTTGTGTATTGTTCGCCGAAACCCTGAGACTGGCCGGCGAAGACGGGCGAAAAGTTGACCTCGGACTGGTTGGACAAGTTGTGAATATAAACGCTCAATTGCTCAAGAAGCTCTGCGCCGACGGGACCATACCGGTCATCGCCTCGGTAGCCAAAGACAAGGCCGGCGGAAAGTTAAATGTCAACGCCGACAGCGCCGCCGGTAAAGTTGCCGCCCAGGTCGTAGCCGAGAAGCTCGTCGTCGTAAGCGACACGCACGGGATACGAACCGACATCAAAGACCCGGACAGTTGGGTATCGAGCTTAAATGAAACACAGATTAAGGAAATGATTGATGCCGGCATTATCACCGACGCAATGTTCCCAAAGGTCGAGGCCTGCCTGACGGCACTGGAAGCAGGCGTCAGGAAGACGCATATTATTGATGGACGAATCGCCCATTCACTGCTGCTCGAAATCTATACCGATAAAGGAATTGGAACGGAAATAATTAAAAGTGCCTAAAGTGACAGCTTTGCTGTCATTCTGAACGCAGCGCAGCGAAGTG
>CAZLIO010000141.1:0-7846 GCA_964559025.1 uncultured Pirellulales bacterium
AAACAGATTTTCTTAAATAATATATGCCTAACCTCAATTTTGCAGAAGCCTTTAGATAAGGATATGTAAGGAGGAGCTTTTAGGATGATCAGGCTGTGCGATGATCTGCGTCGGCCTATGTTTTCGGTTAAATGTTGCGGGTATGGTTTTTTGGGTCCTAAACCATACTCAAAAAGATTAGAATTAAGGGCTGTAGAAGGCGTGCTTTTCGGTCTTGACTCATGATACTTGATGGAGAGTATCGCTAATCGAGACCCTCTCTGACAATAACTTAAGGAGCTTATCTGATGCCAAAAAACCAGAAACAAAAGACAAGCATAAGAAAAAGAACAACCACAAAGAAAAAGAAAAGGACATATGGAATTGATGTAGTAGACGATGCTTCTGAAGAGAGAGTCAGTATCATCTCCACTGTCAAGGGTCTTGAAGGACAAGTTGAGACAGTATTCAAGCTAAACGAAATTTTGGAAGCTCAACTTGATGAGGCTCAAAAGAAGTTGTCCGAAGAGCTGGGTGCTCGTATTCAGTCAGAGGTACAGGCGGCAAGGCGCCTGGAAGCTTCAGAGGCATCGAAGGTGGCCCTGGAAAAGGAACTGGCTGGAACCATTCAAGACGCGCAAGCTCTGCGAGAGGAAGTGGAAGAGCTTGGAGCAAAAGTGGAAAAGCTTCGAGATGAACTTACCGGTGCCGAGAGTCGAACAGCCGATCTGCGTATTCAGCTCGAAGATCAGCAGGCCACCAATCGAAAACTGATGGAGACGACCACGCGCCTTGAAAACGAAATTAAGATGGTGAATATTAACTATGATGCGAACAAGAAGGAGCTCGATGCATTCAAGAATACCGTGCGCGACATACGTAGTGAGGCGACTCGAACCAGTGGGCGCGTCCAGCAGAAGTTCCTTCAACCCAAAAAAAAGGACTAATTCCTCACGGAAGCGGTCGCAGCCTCCATCTACTAAGACCTAATTAGTAACTATAGCGAGACTACCTAAAGAATGCCGGTTCAGGTATACGTGTATGCTACAAAGCAATTGAGTTTTAGTCGTACAACATTTTCTTTTTTGCCAACGTTACCCTCCGTACAAAATATATGATGAGCCGCTTTGCTTTTTGCAGATTTGCTTTGTTAGTTTTTGCAGTGTTTTAATTCGCGATAACGTACAATATTGTATGCACAAGATTATTGGCGCTACCGAAATACGTGATCTTGCGCAAAATGGTTTGCCAAAGAATTTTATTCTTGCCGAGGCCGCTTCAAGCGAAAATAACAGAGGATACCCTTTTTCTTATAGGATTGGTGTGAAGGAGGGATGGTTGGCAAAGTGGTGATGAGATGGGAATATTATTACGTGCCTTATTTGCTATGTCTGGATATACTCCGGCCGGTCTTTTTTCTGTTTGGTTGACCAAGCGGTTCTTTTCCAGACAGTGGGAAATGCTGAGGTTCTCTCCATACGCAGATATTGGAAGCTATCTGTTCGTCCATGGCAATGTTGCTGCCCTCGCACTCAACTACATAGGACGGGTATCTTTGGTGCAATGTAGCAATTGCCCCCGGTCTTATACATAGGCTGTCTATTTTATGAAGCTGCCGGTCACTTTTGCAATTAATATAGGCAATTCGTGCGGATTGGCCTACCTTTAGTTCGACTAACGGTACAATAGAGCTTTGAGCTGTCCGGCAAGATTCCTTGCAGCATTGGCCTTCTGGTATCGGCGATCCGTGTGGACAAGCCTTTGGATGGCCAAGTAAGATACAGATACTATCGACCAGCTCAGGCGTGACCGTATGCTCGAATTCACAGGCGCCTGATTCGAAATCTCCACCAAGGACATCGTAAAGTAATCTTTCGGCAAGTCTGTGGGCACGGATTAGCTGCCGGGCATAACCAGTGCCTTTTTCTGTAAGAGCGATCATATTACTGTCTTGGCTTAGTTGGACCATGTCTTCGAATGATAGTTCTTCGACTATGGCGGCATCATAGTTTTCATTCATAGTGCTTTTTAGAGCAGCCATTGAATCTGTACTATCTTCCTTCATATTCGGCCGATTATGCTTATATTCAATGCCATCTGGGCTGCGCAAGGGATGCCGAAGGCAATTAAATATATGGATATGAATCTATCTTTTTTCGACGGCAGGCTTTTTGTGGTAAGTGTTGCCATAGTCTTACAGCCAAATGCTAAAGTGATAGGTAAAATGGCACTGCCGCTCAAACCAATTTTCCCAAAAAGCCTTTTTGTCAAAATACATAGATTGGGGATATAGCCAATATCTTCGAGAATGTTAAACGCGAGAAAGAAAACTGCCAATATCGGCAGGATTGTCAAAAAGGCATTGGCCAGGCCTAATGATAAACCACCATAATCACCTACCAAAAAGTCGTTTAGCCACTGGCCTGTTACAAGGCTATCGATTTTACTTTCGAGAGGAACCCATAGAATCTGGTTCATCCATCCTGCTATTCCATTGGCGACGTTGACAACAAGCAGATACATCATAAGAATCATCATGAATAAAATGGGGATTCCGAATACAGGATGGCGACTCAATCGGCCAAAGGCAGCAGAAAACTGCCCTGGGATAATCTTTTGCTTTCTTGTTGTATTTTCAACAATATCATCGGCCCAGCGGCTGCGCTTGTTGTTCAGGGCACGGCCGAAGTGTCCGTTGAATTGCTGCCTGATTTTGCTTACCTGTTCGGTCAGCTGAGCAACTATTTGCCGGCCGTATTCTTTTGTCAGGTAATCCGCCAGGAACGGATCATTGAGCATAAGAAGAATCGCTGTCTTGCGCTTAAAGCTTACATCAGCCGGCAGCGAACATTCAACAGCCGATATGCCGTCATCTATGATTTCGCCATATCGCAGGTTACATTTGCCTCTGCGTGCCTTGTTTATGGCTGCCATGAGGTCTCATGTGCCTAAGCCATTTATGGCGATTGATTCGATGACAGGGACACCTAAAAACCGTGACAGACCGGTCGAGTCTATCCATAAGCCTTTTTTTGCGGTCTCATCTATAGCATTGAGCGATATTACCATAGGTATTCCCAATTCCAGCAAATCTGCGGTAAGGGTCAGGGATTGTTTTAGCTGGTTGGCGTCAATGCATTGGATGATTATGTCCGGTGTTTCATTAAATATCATATCCCGGACTATGAGCTCCTCTTCGGAGTGAATATAAAGACAATGCAGGCCGGGGGTATCAATGACCTCGTAAGATTCACCGTCAATTCGGCAGGTGGTTTTTGTTATCTCCACGGTAGTGAGCGGGTAGTTGGCAACCAATGTATATTTGCCTGTCAGATTATTAAATATCTGACTCTTGCCGGTATTGGGCAGCCCGACAATAGCGATTTTCTTGACCGGTCGGGAAATATTCGAGATGTCTGTTTTTGAGTCGTTTTTTCTGCTAATCTTGTTTTTTGTTTTCAAAGGAACAACCATTTCGTTTTTTTTTCGCTTCCCTGCAGTACCATCAGTCTTTTAGAACATCAAACTCGTTATTAGTTAATTTGGATGGTTTTTTCACCCGCCCCATACTAATCCCACCATTCCTGCGCCGAGCAATACCCAGATCGGATTTGTTTTGTACTTGAACAAACAAATAATGCTTGCCGCGGCAATTAAGACCGTTTTGAGATCAACTAAGGAACTCCTGCCTATACTTACACCGGCATCAAAAACCATACCGATAACCGCAACACGTGCTCCACGAAGGAAATTTGCTAATATCTTGTTCTCACGGAACTTTTTTATCGCCTCGGTAGCAAGGCAAATCATTATAAATGATGGCAAAATTACACTCGCAGTGGCGATTATTGCCCCCAGGATGCCACAAACTTTGTAGCCTATAAATGTCGCTGAAATTATGACCGGCCCTGGTGTAATTTGACCCAAAGTTACTGCGTCAATAAACTCTGCCTTTGTGAGCCATTCGTAATTGGTGACTACCTCGTTTTCTATCATTGGGATTATGACGATGCCGCCACCAAAAGTGAAGGTGCCAATCTTCAGAAACACCCAGGACAATTTAAATAACGTATTTATCATTCTTGGCTATAATTTTTTCGGCTCATCGTGATAAATAACAATGCCCACTAATCCGCAAAGTCCGACTATTAAAACAATATCCAGCTTAAAAATTAATGATGAAGCAAAAGCCCAGATTAGGATACAGAGTTCTCGATAGTCTTTCATTTCTGTTTTAGTGAGTTTGAGAGCTACAGAAAGTATCAAACCGGTAACGGCGGCGCCGAGACATTGAAGTATACCGGCAATTTTAGGAGTTAAACTGTATTTGTCATAAAGCATCGCAAGAATGATCATTAGAACAAATGACGGCAGGATAAAGACAACCGTTGAAATTAGTGCGCCCCGCCATTTCTTCAGCTTGTAGCCTGTATAAGTTACAATATCCATCGTTACCGGTCCCGGCAAAACATCGCCCAACACCGCACCTTCAAGAAAATCTTTATTAGTTAGAATCTTTTTTTCACGTACTAATTCATCCTCCAGCAAGGTAAACACCGCCATTGGCCCGCCAAAACCAAAACATCCGATTTTAAGAAACATAAACCAGTCTTTGAATTTCCCGAGAATAACACCTTGTTTTTCTTTACTTTTATCCGATTTCAGGTATTCCTTTTTATACAAGACGGCCAATGATTTCTTTAATTCCTTAGCTCGGTCTTTATCGCCGGCCTTGCGATATAATTCCAATGCTTGCTGCCAAAGACCGGCTGCAAGTTTCATGCTTTCGGTATCCGCAGGGTTGGCAGATCCAGCGAAAGCATGTAAGCCTTGAAGATACAATCGCTCGGCTTGTTCTTTTAGTTTTTGTTTTTCCATATCAGCCTGGTTCGGCGAACTTATCGGCAAACACTCAGCCTTGCGTTGTTGGTAATGTTACGCCTTCCATTTCACCTTCGCCAATTATGACGATAGAATTTATTTTCTTTTTGTTTCTAATGACCTGTATTTTCACATTCGCTTCGGGTTTTGCCCGAGTAACAGTCGATTTGAACTGCTTAACGTTTTTGATATTGCGACCATTGAACCGTACAATTCTATCACCAACGCGCAAGCCCGCTTTTTCTGCGTTACCACCAACATATACAGATTGAATTATCACGCTTCCCTTGCCTTGTGAGGCACCTACTTCCAACGCCAATTCCTTGATTAGCAAGTGTTTTACGGGAACACCTCTTACGGAAATGCTTCCGGGGGTTGTTGAGTTCTTTCCCCAGTTTGTGCTGTACATCGGACATTTGCGCACATAACACCGTCCCTGAGAATCAAGAAATCCTGGACAATATGGACAGCGAGTTAAGGCTGTGTTCTGGAATTGACCTCCTTGTGGAAACGGCCGAACGGCGGCCGAATAAGCAGGTTCCCGCCCAGAGGATGTTACGATCGCAAAGACAATGGCTCCAAACACGAAGCCAAACATTGGCTTGGAAAAAGGATTCATGACGAGATTACCCTTAATGAGTTCAGTTACACAGCATTATTAACAAGCTCCGGTTTTTGAATCGCAACATTCTGCCTGAAAATGTTTGTCAGTATTGCTCTTTCCTCGTCATTCAGCAGGCTCACGTTTTCGACTGAAGCCATTGCTGCCGAGATAAGTGCTTCATGCTCAAGACCACGTCCGCTTAATTCCAAAATTCTCTTTTGAATAGCTTCTATGGTGTCGGCCATAAGCCGCAGGCGTTCTTCAAGCTCAGCCAGAGTGATTCTTTGCTCTGTGCCCTGTGAGCGTGCCAGCTCCTCGATGACAATCGTTCGAATCTTTTTCTTCGAGGACAGGGGCCGCAGTTTTCCCATCAATTCTCTCAGGGCTTTTCGGACAGAAACCAAGGCGATAAAACTTCCTCCAACGAATTTTCCCATGCCACAAGCGAAATTACGACAAATGTTGGTGAAACTCACGTTAACTCCCATAACACAATTAAAGACCTAAAAATAGATGGTGACAAGCCTTGGGTAACCTCAACTGGCCCGATTCGGTTTCCACTCGCCTCACCAACTCTTCGTTTATCCTTTCAAGTTCTCTTTCGATTGCCTCTCTTTCCTGTACGGGGGCTTTTTTCGGCCGTCCGACAAGTAAAAGCGTCTTTCTTATTTCTCTCAAAGTAGCAGCATTATAGAACTTTTCGACCTCTTTAGCTATAGTATTACCAACATCGTCAAGTTTGCTCATTTCCTTGGCACACGGACAGTCCGGATCCAAAGCCTCTATCTCCTTACGGACTGCCTCGGTTACAAAGGTAATCATTTTACGTCTTATCGGGTTCATGGAGCTTCTCAGCTAATTACCATTCTGTATTTAACAGGCATTGAAAAGCCAAGCCGGTTGGGCTTTGTCTCTCAAACTGAAGTTACAAGAAAGCTCTATCACCTAAAGCCGCCGGTATTTTACGGAACATTTTGTCGTGGCATGCCCCATTCTTCGAGCAATTCCACTCGTTTCTCAAGGCTGCGCAATTCAAAAGCATGTTGTTGCTGCCGGTCTCGAAAGTACATGAAAATAATAACCAGCACCACCACTATAACAGCAATAATAAGCGTCTTATTACTACGAACATTCAATGTATTTCTGTTTGCCTCAGTCATAGCTTTCCCCCTTATTTTCTCCTATCAGTCAGAGTTTTCATTAACGATTAATTTATTCTTTGTTAATCTTAGTCCGCTCAAATGCCCAAATCGCTTGCCGGGCTCGCACTTTAAACTAAAGCGACTATAGAATTTTTTCACCACTTTTTCCCGTTGTGTTATTCAGTTGTCTGTTCTGCTGCGGGCCGCCCGCGTTTTCCGATGTCAGCGACACATCAGTTTGAATCAAATCATGGTATCTGATTTTTTTGATTATCAAAGATTGGTGAGGGTCGGTAATTCTGCCGGTTTTTACCGTCAATTCCCAACTGTCTGGAGTCCTTCTGCTGCCTAAAACAAAAACGGTATCGCCTCTTTTGACTCGCTTGAAATCAGCTAATTGGGCAGTTTCAAATATCCGGGCCTGTTCGTTGCTGATGGAATCTGTTTTGAGTAAAGTCAGCTGAGTTTTCTTATCAGTTGCGATTACACTGGCCTGATATTTTCTATTTTCGCTGTCGATTATATCGAGAGACTCGATATCATCCGTTAAGATAGATAGCGGTATTGATACCAATCACCTCAGCCTGTGAATTAACCAAAGCACCTCCACTGGAACCGGGGTTTATTGAAGCATCGGTTTGAATAAGACCCTCAAAAACCTTATTTCCCGCAGTAAGGGTCCGATTAGCATTACTGATAATTCCAGACGAAGCGCTCTGTGTCAAACCAAACGGGTTACCAATTGCAAAAATCTGCTCTCCGATATATACGCTGTCGGAATCCCCAAGTGGTGCAGGCGTGAAGACCTCTTTGCCGGTTGAGCTCATCTTTATAATGGCTAAATCGAGGTCCGGCCTGCTGTCAAATATTTGGGCTGAATAGGATTTGATTAGCTGGTCATAGCTAAGTTTGACGACAATATTCTCTGCTCCTTTGACAACATGATAGTTGGTAAGGATGTACCCAATACGATGAACAATGACCCCTGAAGCACTTTGCTGCTGGTCTCCGGATGTGTTAATACTTACCACTGAGGGTGAAATGATGCCGATAGCCTGATTAAAGGACATTATTTTTGGCGTAGCACCGGTTACAGCATCAGGATTCTGTTTTCCATGCCAGGGAGGAACAAAAGCCGTTGGTTGAGCTGCGGCCTTTGCGGTTTGTACCATCTGACCGGGGATCTTAGAGCAATTTAAGTTTTCGTGTACCGTTTTCCGATATGGTATGCATGAATACA
>CAZLIO010000142.1:0-7833 GCA_964559025.1 uncultured Pirellulales bacterium
CTTCACCTCAGAATGACAGTCCACGTTTTCAACAGAGTAATAAAGATTCTAAGTTTTTCTTATCCTCTCCAGGGGCGTTGTCTGTTCAATTTGCCTGATAATATGTCCCTGGCAATAATTACATCCTCTCTGACCTGAAAATCAAACATCCCGGCACAGATGAAATCGGCACCGTTTTCGTAAGCATATTTGAAGGCATCTCTCGGATGGATGGCTCCTGCAGCCATGACTTTATAAGCTATCCAGGGCTTGTCCACCTTTTTCATAAATTCAGCAGTTTTTTCCGGTGTCTTTGACCAGATATTGTCATTCTCCGTCTGTCCGTCGGCAGACCAGTACTTGTGACTGTGCAGGGTCTTCATATAGAAATCGACATTTATTCCCGCTTCTTCACAGGCCATGGGCACTTCCACACTATGACCTCCAACACCGGCAAGCACTCCGTTTTGTTTGATGAATTCGACAGCCTTTGCGAGAAGGTCCACCCTGCCTTTTTCGACAAATGTGTCTGCGACACCGCCGTGCACATAAGCTCCGATAGCTCCCTTATCGATGGCCGCTTTTGCTTCACCTGTCGGGTCATCTGACGTCATCTTGACCTGGGCGATCCATTGCAGCTTGCCGCCTCTGTTATTCCAGTATTTGTTCATAATCCTTATACAGTGGTCATCGAGTCGCAGTATCGCGGTATTGATTCCGCATTCTTCGCATATCTCGAAAGTTTCCATCACTTTCTCGTCCGTAAAATACTGTCTCAGCAGGGAAGATACGTAAATCAGGTCTCTGCTGTGGGCGAATCCGCTGATTAGATTACCGCCGGGAAACATTCTGCTTATCTTGACATTACCGATTTTGCCCATTGGCAGACCTTTAATAGAGCCACCGGGAATCTTCGCAGCCGGCTTTTTTCCTGTCGCTGCTAATAAAGCCTTCTCTTCAAAACTTAAGGCTAATGCTGCACCGGTAGATACAGCGGCGGATTTCTTCAAAAAACTGCGGCGATTTAGATTTTCTGACATAATTTACCTCTCTTTTAGTTATTTAAATCAAAGAGTTATGCAAAATTGAGGTTAGGCATATATTATTTAAGAAAATCCGGTTTTTGATTTTCGTAAATAATTAGCTAACTGTTTATTGCACAACAATGTACTATTTGAAAAGAAAAAATAAAAAGACAATTTTTTCTTTTCAAAGTATGCCTAACCTCAATTTTGCAGAAGATTTTGTCCAAACTAATCAGCTTGAGCACTAATACTATTATATAAAAATTTCTTCTTTTGTCCAGCCTGTAACCGCCGAAGTTCAGGGATTGTGCGAAACGGCGTGATATATATCCAACTTTGTTTATTCCGCGGTTGTCTTTTTGCCGTGCGCCTCAATTGTACGTTCCATCAGGCCGTACGTGTTCCCGCCGAGGTAGTGTAATGTGTGAAACCTTTCGGGAATCCACCTGCCGTCAAAGAAATCTGTTTCGGCCACCGCTCGGACGACCTCGCAAACCAATAAATCGTGCGTTTGCATCTTAAATATTTCCACTACCCGAGACTCCAAATGCGCGGCACACTCCTCTATCAACGGTGGTTCGACCATCTTAGCGGGGGTTGGTGTCAGATCACTTTCCATAAACTTATTAATATTTCTGCCTGTTACGGTCCCCACGAAATGAGTTTGTTCGAGCAGCTCTTCGCCGGGGACGTTGATAACCAGTTCGCGATTTTGCTTTATCAGCTCATACGAATATCTGATATGATTTATAGCCAGCAGTACGAGGCAGGGGTCAGCGTTATTTACGGGTGTTTGCCAGCTAAAGGTCATCACGTTTGAATTTTCCATGGTGCCGGATGTTACCAGAACGACGCAGCCCGGCTCAACCAGCCATTTTGCCTTACTCAGTTCTACTTCTTTTTTCATTGACGCACTCCTTGCATATAGGAGGGATTAAAGCTGGGAAAGAATGGGCCAGCATGGGTCACATGAAACTATAGACGAATGTAACGAATCAAGCCAGGACTTTTTCGAACAGCGCATAAGCGGCAAGCAATCCGCGTATTACGTCTGTCACAGTTACTATTCCAAGAAGCTTATTTCCGTCGTCGGTTACCGGGAGGCAGCTTATCTTCATCTCGTACAGCATTTTCACGGCATCATGGAAGCTGCAGTCGGGCGTGACATAGGTTATGTCTCGCTTCATAATATGGCTGGTGTATTGTCGTATGATCGGCTCCTTCGGGTCAACATTGAACAGACTGGTGCGAAATACCTCATCCTGCGGCTCGAATGTATCCGCACGAAACGGAAGATGACGTAGAACGTCCCGGTCAGAGATTAGCCCCACCAGGCTCTTTTGCTTGTCCACAATTGGCACGTGTCTGAATTTCCCCCTCTGCATAACCTCCATTACATCGGCCAGGTCGTTTCGCTCCTCCAAACAAACCACTTGCTCTGTCATAATATCTTTGACCGTTCGGAGAGCTGATGAGAGTTCAAGCACCGCATGGTCCGAATCCTTAGAGAGTAGGTCAACAAACCGCCCTCTCTCCTCCGTTGTTGTTTTCTCACGGTATAACCGTCCGATTGCATCGAGCCTGACGAAAACCTTTAAGACATCTGTGGTTGTAACGATGCCCACTATGTCCTCATCAAGGAGAACAGGTATCGAATCAATGCGTTCATCAATCATGATGGAAATCATGTCCTGTATCGGCGTCTCAGGTGATACGGTCTTTGGGTTTTCGGTGACGATTTTTACCAGAGGCTGTTTTAATGCCTTTAGGTCCGAATCTTCCTCGCCAACTTTTCCCAAATACGGAGATATCTGTCGAAACACGTCCCTCTGAGAAATGATGCCCACAAAGTATTGCTTTCCCTTCCCTTTAGTCGAAATGTCCACTACAGGAATGTGCCGGATTTTGTTTTTTTTCATAATATTTAGACACTTCTCTATAGTATCCTGCGGAGTGAGCGTCTTGACATCATAAGTCATCACGTCCTTGGCATTACGCACTGAGTGAAAAAAGACATCTTTTCCATTGCACATATCATCTATCAGTTCGATCAGCCTATATTGTCGGTTCGCCATCTTGTTTCCCTCGAATGCAGGACTTCGCAGGGTTTTTTATCGGCTAATATGACGGATCGCCGCGACAGAGACCATCTCTAACGCAGCCAAACTACCTGTCCTATCGACAAAGCATATGAGCAGCTTTAGCGAATAATTATCTGAACGCTCCCTCGCAGGAATCCTTTAAATCCGCCTCGACTCTGAGCGTTTCCGGGGTGCTCTTGAAACTTCGAAATTGATTTATCCCAATAGAATCCGCTAAATGCCGGAAAACACATCTTGCAAATTTAGTGTGGTCAAAAAAGGTAAGGTCTAACTTGCGTTTTTTCTCAACTTTCCATTTCCATGATTCGCGAAACCTGCTCACAGCATGCTCAACGGATGCCTGCGGTTCTTCAGCGGAAGTTCAACCGGAGAGTCCAGCCGATGTGATTCATATACTGCCAATATCATCTCCAGGGCCGCCTGCCCGTCATACATGCTGCCCTTCGGTTGTGTGTTCGTCTCGATGGCCCGAATCAAGTCCAGGGCAATTAGACGGTTTCCTAAACTGTGATTCGGGTCACTAAGCATTTCCGGCTTGTCAATCCCGGCGCTGGTGATTTGCTTCCAATTGGCCTTGCTGCATCCAGGTTGCCAGGAGGGGTCTTCGACAAACCAGATTTCCGGCAGAGCGCCGGTCGTCGTCGTGAGTATTCCCTTTGTCCCAAAAACCTGCAGCCCGAAGCGTTTCGATGCTCCGTGCCTGGCACGCTGTGTCGAGAAATAGCCCATCGTTGTTCCGCCAAAACGATACATCGCGTGAATCTCGTCCCCGGCCAGCGGACCGATGCCTTCGGCTCCATCACGCACCTCGTTCTTAGTAACAGGCTTTCGACCATCCCTCACGTTTGCGAAACACCATTGCGCATCACCAGAAAAGAAACGCATAAGATCCATGATGTGGGTACCGAGTACCATTAAGTCCTCACCGCCGCCACGGCGGTCCTCTTTACCCCGGCCGCGCAGCTCAAGTATATCCCCTAATAACCCGTCGCCGATAAGTCGCTGCACATACTTCAGCGATGGACTGTAGCGGGTCTGATGAGCAATAGCCAGTTTCAAATTCCGCTTTTCAAGGGCGGCGACCATTTCGTCAGCCTGCTCAAGCCTCTGGCACATAGGTTTTTCAAGAAAAACGTGACATCCATACTCTGCACATGCCAGTACCATCTCACGATGGCAGTCCAGCCAGCGAGGGGCTACGCTTACGATTTGCGGTCGTTCTTCTTCCAGCATCTGATGATAATCAGCATAGGCTCTCGGCGCTTTAAGCCGCCTGGCGGCTGCGGCACGGCCTTCGGCATCTTCATCAGCTACGGCCACCACCTCCGCTTGGTCTATATCATTCCACACCACGTCCAGCCCGTGACCATAGTTACCTTTGCCGGTCCTGCCTATTACCGCAACCCGATACTTCGACTCCTTTGCGCCGGCCAGACGAGTCGCAGCCAATGCTGCCAATCCAGCCGCTGCGTTCTGTATGAGCTCTCGCCGTCTCATTGATTAACTCCCGCTTTTAAGTCAGCTCATATTTGTAATAATGGCACCCTGATAGTTTATTGTTGCTCGACCCACGCTTCATTGAACTGTACATATTTGATCGTTTTATGCGGGGCGCCTTTTTTGTCATTATGATGGTAACTATAGACTACATGCAAAGTGCCGTCACGACCCTGGATAATAGACGGATATGCACTGCTGGTCGCAATATTTCTGCTGCGCCTGTCCAGTTCAAGGTGCCGGGTATGCTCCCAGGTCTTCCCTTCATTGGTTGAAATCGAAACCGCCAGACTGTGCCTGCCGTTTTCCGTATCGTTATACGCCAGGACCCAGTGACCATTTCGCAAAGTCACTATATCCGCTCCCGATCCCGGATTAGGCAGTTCGGAATCCCTCACCGGACTCCACGTCAGGCCTCTGTCTTTAGAAGTGCTAATGTGAAGACGCTTAGGCGCAGGGCCGTTGTCGCGCATATAGGCAACCAGTGTTCCATCGGTTTTCTTCGCGATGCTGGGCTGTATGTTTCCTGCTCCCACCAGCGGCTCACTGAACTGCCAGCTATTACCGCCGTCGTCCGTTATGGCCATTAATGAAAAGCTGAATCCATCCGAGTAAAACGGAATTATCATTCGGTTATTATCAACGATAACAGCTTTGTTCTTGGTCTGCCAGCCCACGCGCCTAAAGT
Source organism: uncultured Pirellulales bacterium (assembly GCA_964559025.1). Lineage (GTDB taxonomy): Bacteria > Planctomycetota > Phycisphaerae > Sedimentisphaerales > Anaerobacaceae > NIOZ-UU13. Next base: position 5,292 of record CAZLIO010000142.1, read on the forward strand.
ATGCATAACCCAGTTGCTGTTCTGTGGATCGGCCTGAGGAATCGAGGAGCCGACCTCTCCGCATCATATTCTCTCCCCGCGCCTTGGCCAGCAAATCTGCCCCCCATGCTTTCCATCTGTCTAACATTTTGCGAGTTGCTTCATCTGATAGCTCAGTACTTTCAGAGAGATATTTTCCGTATTCTTCAATTTGTCTTTCAATAGATTTGACAAAGCGGTCGCCGGGTTGTATGCCTCGCTCGGCCGGGTCACCGGGTTTGACATGTAGAACATCCTGCCAGGACCATTTTGGCGGCCCATCCTGCTTCATATAGTCTTCACTAATCCGGTATTTCGGCAGGGAAGTCTCCCACTGGTTTGCTATGACCGTGTACCACATCAGCCACAGCCGGTCCCGGGGATCGATGAACAGAATCGGATTGGTATCTGGAAATCCGGGGACATCTGCCATCACGAACGGCTTGCTCCATTTTTCCTTACCGGCTCGGAGCCGCGCCCCCATAATTGCTACGTCATCTGCCTGGCGTTCGCCGGAACCTTGAAACCAGGCCGCCAGAAGATCGTCATTTGCCAGCTCAACTACCGTCGAGCCGTGTACGTGCTGCTTGACAAGAGGAAATATCTCAATGGCCTTGTAAATAGCCTTTCCATCACCATCCGTATTTTTCAACGGTGCCGAAAATGTATCAGCGCAACCTGCATTGCTTACTGTAAGCAGTAAGCATAGAAACAAGACCGAAAATTGCTTGCACGCGACTCGACTGAGCGACTCGGCTGAGCTCGTCGAAGTCTCGCCTAAGTCCGAAATTCTCTCGTTTTCCTTCATCTTAGCTCCCTTCTTGAAGAATTTCCCTTTAACAGATTTAACAGTATTCAAAAGCCTCAAAGTTTTATTCGAATATCTGTTGCGGAAAACGAAAATCGACGATGTCACCCCTGCGAAACCTGTCCTGAGCGAAGTCGAAGGAGCAGGGGTCCAGAGCTAAAAAACTGGATTCCCGCTGGAGTTTATCCCGCACACGATGCGGGGCGGGAACAACAAATATGGATACATACGCTGAAAACAGGCGTACTGTTTCCACAACAGGAACTATTCTACTAATAAAATCGCTTAATCCCCAATTGTCCACTGCGCATACCCACCAGCCTGCTGTGGCCCCGTCCCTCATGCAGGGGCGGGGTGGTACCAGGATGCATATCAAGACCGGCAGAAACTGCAGTAGATATTGCGGTAACTTCGTTTGTTCTTGTCCAACCTTGTAAATGCATCGGATAGGGTGGAAGCTGAACCTATGAGTCGGTGTCGGGGCGACAGGATGTCGTAACCTGATGTCGCGACCCATTTATCGTAATCTTCGTAGTTCTCATAACCGCTTGAATGTTTGCCGGCGTATTTGTAGATCAGGTAGTTTGGAACATTGTCATTGGGCGGGGGCTGGATGAATGGGTGGAATCCCATATCTTTTAGCCAGCTGGGCTTGGCTATTATGTCATCAACCTGTATCATTGTGGATTTTCCATGCTGTGAGCAGAACCAAAGCACACAGTTGCTCGGTACCTTAGCTCGATCGCTATCCTTCTTTGGGCGCTCGCCGTGAGCCGTTATGATCAGATTCTGATTACCGTTTTTCGTAAAAAGGTAAAGCTTACTTCCCAATGAGACCTTTGCCATTACATTTTCTCCTTTTCAGCTTGTCTTCTGCACCCCGGCCCCTGTTGCAGGGGCCGGGTGCGCAACTATTGTTTATATGGTTTCGGTATTGTCTAACCGGTAGACTCAAGGTGACAGAGCGCCCGCCTTCAGCAATACTTTGATAAATTATATAACTCGGAATTTCCCGTTTACACTGCTTGAAAACACTCGTAAGCCTATCGATTCTGATTGATATCATATATTTCTTTAAATTTCAATAGCCCAAAGCATAATTTTCATAAATAACGCCGCCAAAATCACCAAAAACCAACCCAGCAGGCTTGTTGAAGCAGCGGTCTGCTTAGTAGCTCTACCACCAGCAATATGACGTATCACAGAGACGCTCCGCTTCATTGGTGTCTTCATAGCCTGCCGGTCTGCTGTGTATTGACTGCCTGCGTAAAGCAGCAGTGCTATGCTGAGTGTTCTTGCCCGTTCGGTTGTCGTAAAGCTCTGATTTAATTGGGGCGATCAGCCCCAGTGCTTCATCAAGCTCTCGGTAAGCAAGCAAACCCGCATCAACGGTGACCTTCGTTCCACGAAATTGGAGGCGCAATTTTCGGTCAAAATTTAGCCTCAAAGCGTCCTTGTGTCTTTCACCCATTAGGTTCTCCTGCTTAGGATAAAAAAAATTGGCTTGAATGGTCTCCATAAGCTCCATACTATCAAATTCCAGTCCTATTGTCACCCACTACTTGGGAAATCCGGCTTAATAAATATAACACACAAAGGTGCTGTTTTGTTACTTTTTCTTACAACATGGGCGAAAGAAATAACCTTCTGTTAGAAGCATAAGGACGCCGGGAGCGGGGATTACATATAGCGTATGCCATTAGCACTTGACACCCC